>CAIPTA010000040.1 GCA_903867855.1 Oligoflexia bacterium
CTTGCAGATAAAAACTCACACTACCCTCAAGCATATCGGCGATAAAACAAAATCCAGCTACAGCTTTTTCCGCAGCTGGTGGCCACACATAAACTCGAATACGCGCGGTAGACAATCGCAAGCGTAATGCTTTTTTCTTAAGGTTTGTTCCTGGCTTTTTAATTAGTGGCATTCGAATTGAGGAGCATTTTTATCGGTAAAAACTTCTTCGGTTACGTTTGCCCCCTCACACGTGGAGTTGGCCTTTCCGCCCGTGATTAAGTCTACGCGTAATTTCCTTAACAATCCATCCGGTACCACAAAATCATGAGCGGGCTGACTGCGATGTGCAGCGTTCATAAACTCAGTCCATATCGGCAGCGCGCCAACCGCTCCCGTTAATTTTAATAATTTTCGCTGAGTGATGCTCGCCTCATCATCACGATCAAATCCCACCCAAGTTACTGCCGTGATTTTCGAGGAGAAACCAGCAAACCAAGAATCACGAAACTCATTTGTGGTACCTGTTTTGCCTGCAACCGGAAAAGCTATCTTCGCGTATTTACCCGTACCAATGGAAAACACGGAACGCAACATGTCTACCAAGTTTGCCGTTTCTGCAGCTGGCAAAGCCTGCTCTTCCTTCGGAAGAAAATGCGCCACTGCCTTGCCCTCCTGATCCACCACCAACAAAACAGCAGTTACCTCCCTACGCATTCCAAAATTTGCCAGCGTGTTATAGGCAGTAATTACCTCTATTGGTGCGAGACCCACCGCCCCAAGAGCCAAGCTGGGCAAGGCTTCCAAGTTGGTATCAATTCCTGCAGACTTGGCAATAGCCACTACATTTGGCAATCCCACCTTTACTGCAAGCTGTGCCGCAACTGTATTAATAGAGTTTGCAAGAGCGTAACGGAGCGTTACCGCGCCTACGAACTCATCTTCATAGTTTTTTGGCGACCAACTCTTGCCATCGAACTCATAGGTGAATGGCTTATCTTCCATCTTGGAGATTGCGTTCATGGGAGTTCCATCTTCATTTTCACCGTGAATCAGCGCAGCGAGATATACGAAAGGCTTGAAGAGTGAGCCCACTTCTCTCCGCATTAAAAGCGCACGATTATAGCTCGATTCCTCGTAGGAACGCCCTCCGACGAGCGCGAGGAGGTGCCCCGTTTCAGGATTCACAGCCATGAATACACCCTGGAGCGCCTTGCCCGTGGGAGGATTTTTTTGCTTCGCGAGACGCTGTTTCAGCATCGCTTCTAAATTTTCTAACCCGCGCTCTACGCTTTTTGCCGCTAACGATTGATAGTAAGTATCCAGAGTGCTGAACACCTGATAGCCCACGCCAATTACTTCTTGCTCCTGGAGATCCCGCAAGAGTTGCGCCTTAATCATATCTGTAAAGTAGGGAGCGCGATCCTGTACTGCAGAGACTTTTGCGAAATGTAGCGGCTCAACCTTTGCTTGGTTGAATTGTGTCTTGGTGATGATTCCGCCCTCAAGCATTTTGGTTAGCACCAACTCCTGGCGCTTTTTCGCGCGGTCGAGGTGGTGGAATGGCGAATAGAATATTGGGCCGCGCACGAAAGCTGCCAACATGGCCTGCTGAGCGATGCTTAGCTCATCCAGATTTTTGTCAAAATAAAACTTTGCAGCCTGACTCACACCATGAATCGCAATATTTCCTGATTGACCAAAATAAACTTCATTTAGATACTTTTCTAAGATTTGGTCTTTGGAAAAACGAAACTCTAGAAGTAGAGCCATCACGATTTCCATGCCTTTTCTGGAGAGCGTTCTATTTCTATTTAAGTAAATATTTTTGATCAACTGCTGCGTGATTGTACTGGCGCCCTGCTGATAAGAGCCGGCGCGAAGATTTACCCAAATGGATCGCATAATTCCACGCGGATCGATGCCGCTATGTTCGAGAAAACGTTGGTCCTCCACCAGAACAATCGCCTCAAGCAGAGTGTTTGGCATTTGCGCGAGCGCGATAGTCTTTCTCGATTCGGTGGAGTTGCTGTTGAGCTGCGCCACGAGCACAGGTTCGAGGGCAATCAGACCAACGTCGTGCCCCGAGGCATCCGTTATTTTTTTAACCTCTCCTTGCTTCCAATTTATTTTTACTAGGGATGGGTGTTCGCCCAGAGCTCCAGAAGAAGAAAAGAACATTTCACGCGCGGAGTCAGGATAGGCAAAGCTATTAGTGTAAATGGAAATATTGGCTTCTTCGCCGGCGCTTAGGTCTAGATGAAATTGCCCGGGAGCGGCGGGCTGGGCCACCTCTCGATATTCCCGCTCTTTCAAACGATAACGCAACTCCTCAATAGAAAAACCTACCCCAGGCTTAATCCAGAAAACGCTGGAATAGACGCGGGTCGGCACCGAGTCGATGGCGACATAAAACTTCTCATCGAGCTCCTTCGTGATGGAGCGATACAAAAAGACCGTACCCACCAGAATACTGGGGATCAAGATCGCACAGGCCAGAATTATTGTTTTTAGCTTTTTTTGCGGACTCACGGTTTCCGTGTTTTACCTTGACTTGGGAGCAATTCCCAGACTTATATGTAAGCCGAGCAATCACTAAATTATCGCGCCGCACAACGGGGGTTTCCATGCGCTCGCAGCACATAAACAAAAAACATTTTATTCTTTCACTAGCACTTTCACTTTTTGCCGCAAAGGCAAACGCCATGACTCTAGATTGGTCTGGCTACATGCGCGCGGAACACAATGCGGTTGAAAACTATCAAATGGATGGATCCAGCCCGGGCTATTCGAATAATACGTCGGCCTCTGGTGAATACATCAAGGGTCAGGGTGATAAATCCACCACTTTCACCAGTGTATTCTTGAAGCTAAAACCAAAAGTTTTGGTGAACGACAACGTGATCATTCACTCTGAGTGGAACGTAGGCGATCCTATCTTTGGCTTTCTTGGTCAAAATGTAACCACTTATGATCGCAATAATCCAACCGGAAACAGCCGCGGCACCATGAATATTTCCGCCTCGCGTTTGTGGTTAGATACGCATACCGATTTCGGAACGCTTCAAGTTGGTCGCGCCCCACTGCACTGGGGATTGGGAGCCATCTTCAATTCTGGAGATGGTGTTTTTGATCGCTTTCAAAGCACTGTTGATACGATTCGTCTCGTTTCCAAGTTTAGCTACATCACCTTCATGCCCTTCTATGCAAAAGACTCTATGGGCAGACAGCTCTCCGGTGCACTTGCTGCCGACAACTCCACCATCGTGAGTGGAACAGATGATGTTACGGATTATGGTCTTGCTTTAAAATATGAGAACCCGGAAGAAGATCTTGAGGGCGGAGTGATTTATTACAAACGCCAAGCCTCGGATCAACAAGGCACTTATTTCTATCCGTCCACTGCAAGCTCCCAGACAGCGGGCGCCAATGGAATGAACCTAAGCCTCATCGATTTATATGCGAAGAAAACTTGGTCGCACCTTGAGCTTAAGGCCGAAGTTCCGATTTATAGCGGCACGATTGGCGACGTAAATAACGTAGGCCAAAGAAATTCCTATAGTCTCGCCGCACTCGTTGCTGAAGCAGACCTCAACTATGATAGCTGGAAGCATGCCCTTAAATTCGGCACCGTTCCCGGCCAAGCTCCAGTGGCTACTGGAAGCCGCGGCTCTAATTTCGGTGCTCTTTATCTAAACCGTGATTACAAACTGGGCATGATTCTATTTAATTATAATCTGCACAACTTCGGCACCAACAACCCAGATCCTGTGCTGCCATCCACTTCAGCGGCCACCTCGGTTAGCCCTTACGATGCAGCGATCACCAACACGAAATACTTGGCGTGGGCATCTGAGAAGCGCTGGGAGCAGTGGGCTTTTAATGCGGGATTAATTTTTGCGTTTGCCAACAATACTGCGGTGGCTGGGCAAGACTTCTACAACCACTCCTACCATGTTTGGGATACTGCTAAATCCACCCAAGGTAATCGCTTGGGATGGGAATTAGATCTCGGTACGCATTATAACTGGGATGATAATATTTCTTTCGGGATGCAGGCTGGTATTTTCATGCCCGGCTCCTACTATTCCTTCATCAACATCGCAGGAAGCAATCAGAATCTCAGCTCGGTAAAGGCGCTTACTCTTAGCGCGTCTACCTCTTTCTAAAATCTAGAATCGAAAAGAAAAAAGCTCCCGGTGATTTCACCGAGAGCTTTTTTTGCTTGTTAGAACTATTTCCTAATGGGCCTAGAAGAGGCTGACGCTGGATGTAGGTGCGCGGTTCGCTCCGTTACCCATCGACATATTATTCATATAGTTCATCATTTGGCTTTGCTTATACTGTTCAAGCAAACCAGGCGAGTAAGGGTTAGAGCTACCGTATCCGGAGAAGCTATAGCTTGGGCCCTGACCAAAGGTTTCTGCATACTGAGCGTTGAAGTCATTCAACTCTGCAGCGCCATCATCCGTATTTGCGTTCTGAGCGAGGTCATCACGCATTTCGTTCGCTGCCTCTTTCGCTTTTGCGGCATAGTTTTTATCGCAAGCAGGAGCCTTGGTCGGATCTTTCTGCAAGCAGGCTTTATAAGCTGCTACGTATGCTTTTGTGATCTGGCCATCAAGACTCTTCTTCACATCAGCCGAGGTAGTAAGATCTTTCGCTTTTTCATACTCTGCTGCTGCTGCCACATAATTCTTCTGACCAGCGAGCACTACTGCGATATTTCCATATGCCTCAGCAAACTTATCTAGGTTTTTGCGATAAGTAGCTCTGTCCATTAAACGAAGTTCGTGCTGCCAATCGGTCATTGCTTTGTCCACACTGGAGAGCTTTGTTTCTTTATCAGACTTCAAATCGTCAGTTAATTGCCCGATAAGACTGAAGCGAACATCTACATAGGAATCATTGAGAGCGGAATCATCCCAGCCATTGGCTGAAGCCGCATCCTTGTATCTCGCCATGATTGCTTTTGCATCTGCAGCACTCTTGGCAGCTGCCATCTGATCCTTAAACTGCCCCTGTTCGGCAATATTCACTTTATCTAAGAGATCGGCAGTAACATCGCCCAATAAATCAGCGGCGCCTTGGATTTCGGTGCCAACACCCGCGAAATCGCCACTCTTACAGAGGGTACCAACGCGAGCAGATAGATCCTTCAATTTGTCTTGACGAGCCTGTTCTGCTTTATCTTTTGTGCTTTGAATGGAAATGGCCACATCAGAGCCATCTTTCAATACTTCATCGGCAACTCGATTACGAGAATTCGGATCGCCGGCTTGAAGGTGGCGTAAGGTAAGCGCACCGGAAACATCTTGAAGTTTCTGCGGAGAGAAAACCCGAGACAATGGCACTAGAGCTTCGCCCGGCTTCATCTTTGGGTTGGCTTCGCAATCAGCAGAAAGGTGGGCTACGAAAATTTGTTTGCCGCCTTTTGCGCCTTGATAAACCATGGCCGCATTGGAATCTACGCAGCGAGCTGGAATTAAGCCGGCGAAAGAAATGTTGAGACCATCTTGGTTAATTTCAAAATTTTGTACGAGGCCATTGAGTTCTTGAACGCTCATGCCCTCTTTCGGCGCTTGGCCGTCGCCATCAGCTGCATTTGCATAGCTATAGTTGATACTTAAAAATCCGAGAGCGATAACTGCTACTCCGAATCGCTTCAGCACTTTATAGTGATTGTTTTTCATAAGCTCTCTCCAGTTTTGTCCATATCCCCCAAGCAAGGGGATTGGTTGTTTGGAACTTCCATCTAGAGGTTCCTTACACTGTACAGTGCAATGGTGGTGCCAATTTGTCGGGAATTCAATTAAGTGGTTTAGTTTTAACTACTTGTGAATAAAGCAGCTGTTTTGATTTTAGTCATTTGCCACTTTCCACTGACTGATTTTTTTACAGCTTTCGAAAATATCACCCACCTGGAAGCGGATTTAATGATTTTAACCAAATAAAATCAGGTATTTAGTCCGATTTGACCAAGGTTTGTACAATCCCAAAAGTGCGCTAACATCTACGGTAACTAGGAGATACCATGGGAGTTTTTGAAAAAATCGCGGGCGACGACTACGAACAAATTGTCTACTGTCAAGACAGTAAAGTGGGCCTAAAGGCCATCATCGCCATACACAATTCAGCCCTCGGACCAGCCACGGGTGGCTGCCGCCTTTGGAATTATCGCAATGAAGAAGAGGCGCTCACAGACGTGCTGCGGCTCGCGAAAGGCATGACATATAAGGCCTCCATCTCTGATCTAGCCCTTGGTGGTGGCAAGAGCATTATTATCGGCGACCGCAAAAGCCCGGAATTGCTAAAAAGATTTGGGGAATTCGTGCAAACATTTGGTGGCCACTATATCACCGCGAAGGATGTTGGCATCGACAGCGCCGACCTCAAGCTCGTAAAGTCGAAAACACCCCACGTTCTAGGAATAGAAGGCGAAGCAAATTCGAGTGGCGATCCATCCCCAGTCACAGCCTGGGGTGTCTATCAAGGCATGCGAGCCGCCGCACAAGTGGCGCTTGGCAACAGCTCGCTGAAGGGCTTGCACGTTGCCCTTCAGGGCCTCGGGGCCGTGAACTATAGTTTGGCGAAATATCTCCACGCAGAAGGCGCGAAACTTTCAGGCTGCGATATTGATAAATCTAAAGCAGAGAGTGCACACAAAGAGTTTGGACTAAACATTGTGCGTGCAGAGGAAATTTACGATGTAAGCGTGGATGTGTTTAGCCCCGGTGCTCTGGGAGCAATTCTAAATTCACAAACTATTCCAAGGCTTCGCTGCAAAGTAGTGGCTGGTGCCGCCAACAATCAGCTTGCCACAGAGAACGATGGTGAACTCCTGATGAAACGGGGGATCTTTTATGCGCCCGACTATGCCATCAATGCCGGCGGCCTGATCAATGTTTGCCACGAACGAGAAGGCTACAATAAAGAGCGCGCCTGGAAACATGTGGAGAGAATTTTTGATACGATCAAAATGGTTCTAGAGCGCTCTGCCTCCGAAAACAAAACCCCCAGCTTTGTTGCCAACCGCATTGCAGAAGAGCGCGTAAGGAAGGCTGAACTTGCCAGAAAATAGTTTTGAAAGGCGCCTCGGGCTCCATAGAGTAATTGCTCCCGCGAAGTGCTTGCCTCAACAGGCGAGAACATTGAATAGTGCTTTGCCCGCCGCGGATGATGAGATTCTCATCTCTGTTCAATCACTAAACGTAGACTCTGCCAGCTTTCACCAATTCTCGAAAAGCGCTGGTGGAGACAAAACAAAAATTGCCGAATTGATCGAGAGCGTAGTTCGTGAGCGAGGAAAATTGCAGAATCCAGTAACGGGTTCTGGCGGAATGCTGATCGGGGAAGTGAGCTCCGTTGGCAAAAACATAAAAAACAAAGATCTTAAATCACTAAAGCCCGGCGATAAGATTGCCACTCTGGTTTCGTTAACTCTCACCCCCCTTCACATCGAAAAAATCACTCGCGTGCTTCCAGAAATTGAACGAATTGAAGTGAAGGGGCATGCGATCCTTTTTGATAGTGGCATTGCTGTGAAAATCCCCGCCGACATCAACGAAGGCCTTGCCCTTGCGGCGCTCGATGTATGTGGGGCGCCTGCCCAGACGGCCCGCCTGGTAAAACCAGGCATGCGGGTTGCGGTGATTGGTGGCGGTGGCAAAAGTGGTCTATTTTGTTTATTACAAGCCAAAAAATCTGCCGGGCCAAGTGGCCGCGTGATCGCCTTGGAGTATTCTGAAGCTGCAGCAAATCGATTAAAAAATCTATCCTTTGTGGATAGCGTAGTTTGCGCTGATGCTCGCGACGCAGTGACGGCATCGAGTCAAATAATGAGGGCCCTCGGCGGAGAACCAGCCGATCTCGTGATTAATGTGGCGAATGTGGCGGGAACAGAGATGGCAAGCATTCTCTCCTGCAAGACGGGTGGCACGGTTTACTTTTTCAGCATGGCCACCAGCTTTACCGCTGCTGCCCTGGGGGCTGAGGGTGTGGCCGCCGATGTTAATTTGATGATTGGAAATGGATATGCAAGCGGGCACGCCGAGCTCACCCTAAATTTATTGCGTGAAAGCACAGAGCTTCGATCATTACTAGAATATATTTATGAAACTAAGGCTGAATAAAACGCAGATCGCGCAATGCCGCAGCATTGCAAAAGTTGTTTCCAGGGATGTGGGAAAAATGATTTCTCAGCATTCTACCGTTGCCATCGAGCGCTCTGCCTTACGCGTGATGGGAATCTGTGGAGCGCACAAAAAGGCGGATGGTCAATTCTATCCACACGCTAATGCGATTGTAGATCAACTGGAAAAAGATAATGTGTTAGCTCGCGGTGCAAGTTTTTGGCTCGCCAATGCCATGCTACAGCTAGAAAAAAGTGCAGAGGATGTGGCTGCACTAGTGGCGGAAGATAAACTTCGCTTAAGCGAAATCCCCTTGCAAAAAAAAGCTGCCGTTGAAAAGACGGCTCGTGCACTAGCTAAAGCGGGTGTGACCAAAATCGTGGAGCAAAAAAAGAACAGAAAAAATCTGCTCAAGCACCTAGACGATCCTCACGATCCAAGCTTCAAAAAGCCCCCCATGAAATATGTGATCGTGGCCTCGGGAAATATTTTTGAAGATGTGGTTCAGGCTCGGGCTGCAGCGCAAGCTGGCGCCGATGTGATCGCCGTGATCCGCTCTACCGCTCAGTCACTTCTAGATTACGTTCCCCACGGTTCCACTACAGAGGGATTTGGCGGCACCTACGCTACACAAGAAAATTTTCGTATCATGCGCAGGGCCCTAGATGAAGAGAGTGAAAAACTCGGTCGCTATATTCGACTCACGAATTATTCCTCCGGTCTTTGCATGCCTGAAATCGCGAGTCTTGCGGCGATTGAGCGGCTCGATTTTTTGCTCTGCGATTCACTGTATGGAATTCTTTTTCGCGACATCAACATGAAGCGCACGCTAATTGATCAGCACTTCTCCCGAATGATGTGTGCCCTATCCGAAATTTTTATTAATACCGGAGAAGATAACTATCTCACCACAGCAGATGCGGTGGAGAATGGTCATCAAGTTCTTGCCTCCCAATTCTTGAATGAGCGCTTCGCTCTAGACGCTCACATGAAAGAATCTTTTATGGGATTAGGCCATGCGATGGAAATGAATCCGTGGCACCCGAATGGCATCCTTTTGGAAATCGCGCGCGCGCAGATGACTCGCGATATTTTCCCAAAAGCCCCACTGAAATATATGCCGCCCACCAGGCACATGGAGGGGGATATCTTTTTTGGTCATGTGTACGACGCCATTTTTAATCTTGTGAGTGTGATGACGAAACAGGGCATTCACCTGCTCGGCATGCCCACTGAAGCCATTCACACTCCACTTCTTGGCGATCGCTATATGGCACTAAAGAGCTGCAACTATATTTTTGGTGGGGCAGCTGATTTGGGCGATGAATTGATTTTCCGGCCTAATGGTAAAATTGAAAAATGGTCGCAGAAGGTTTTAAAAGAGAGCCTTCAGCTACTCAAAAAAATCGAACGCATTGGGCTTTACCGCGCCATCGAAGAAAAATGCTTCGCGGAAGTGAGTCGCAGTCTCACCGGCGGCAAAGGCTTTAAAGGAGTTTTCGAAAAACACGCAGAGTATTTTAACCCCGTTCAGGATGCGTTGGAGGTGGAGCTTGTCAAAAGATAGTTTTCTACCCTACGGCGCTCCGAACCACTCATCCGTGAAACCGGTGGATCTTAAAAATCTTAAGCCCTATGGCGATGCTATGAATGATGGGCGAATGCAGGTGAATTTTACGCTGCCCGTGGAGCCCTCTCCAGAAGCCCAAGAGGCGGCCGCGGAGCTCATGCGAAAAATGGGTTTTGTGGATGTGAAGATTGTAGACATGCAAAAAGCCTCTGAAGGATTTAGTTTTTTCGTGGGCTACGGCGCCATTAATCACAGTGTTGATTTTACTAAAATCACAGTGCTGAAGGTGGAAACTGTTTTCAAGGGCTTCGATGAAATTAATGAGCTCATCCGCACTAAGATCAAAAGGAAAATTCGTATTATCGGTGCCACCACTGGCTTTGATGCTCACACAGTTGGTCTCGATGCGATGTTCAATATGAAGGGATATAAGGGCGACTATGGTCTTGAGCGCTACCCCATGATTGAGGCCAAGAATATGGGGGCTCAGGTTCCAAATATTGAATTGCTTGAGGCCGCCATCAAAATGAATGCCGATGCGATTATGGTGAGTCAAGTGGTGACGGAGAAGGATTGCCACATCAATAATTTAAAAGACCTTATGGTACTGGCTGACAAGCATGGCTGGCGGGATCGCTTTATTTTTATCTCCGGTGGACCCCGATTGAGCCACCCGCTCTCCGTGGAATGCGGCTTGGATGCTGGATTTGGCACTGGCACTTTGCCCTCCCACGTTGCAAGCTATGTGGTAGATGAACTAATTCGCAGGCTGGAGCGAAAGAAGTGAGCATGAAACCGCAAAGCATCGAAAAAATTTTGGCCGAGCTAGAAGCAAAACATGGTGTGGTGGGTAGGCACGTCGAGATTTCTAATCTCGTGCATTGCCTCCAGGCGGGAAAAAATGTTTTGATCGAAGGCCCCGTTGGCGTGGGAAAAACTTTTCTGCTTTCTGCGGTGGCCAAGCTTTTAAATAAAAATGTAGTTCGGGTGGATGGTGATTCTCGCTACACAGAGCAAAAACTGGTGGGATGGTTCGATCCACCCAGTGTTTTAAAGAAGGGCTACGGAGCCGATAGCTATTTCGATGGGCCGCTAGCAGAAGCCATGCGCAGTGGCGTAATTTTATTTGTTAATGAACTAAATCGCATGCCCGAAGGCGTGCAGAATGTGTTGCTGCCCGCGCTGGATGAAAGAAAAATCGAAATGCCGCGCATTGGTTCCCTAGAGGCGAAAACGGGTTTCGTTGTTGTGGCAACACAAAATCCCAGAGAGTTCGTGGCCACCAGCCATCTCTCTGAAGCACTGCTCGATCGATTTGAGTTAATCACGCTCGGCTACCAAGCGGAGGCCGAAGAGCGCGAAATTCTAAAAAGATCTTCTGTGTATAAGAAAGAAAAAAATGATTCTCTTCTTGAGTGGTGCCTATTGGCCACGCGAGCAACGAGGGAATCTGCTCTCTTTCGCCGCGGCGCAAGTATCAGAGCCGCTACCAGTCTATATGATATTGCTGTTAGTATGGGCGGCGATTTTTCTTCCGTGCTTCGCGCCGCCATGATTGCACTTCCTACTCGGGTTGAACTTAGTGAAGAGGGAATTGAGCTTGGTCTCGCTAAGGCGATCGAGCAGTCTACTGAGAAGTTGAAAAAAAAAAGCCCGAGCCGCTAATTAAGTTAGAACACGGCGATCTGCCAGTTGAATACTCCGAACCAGAAGTGAAATTTTTTCCCCCCGAGCTGGTATCGGAAGAGGCTGATGGTGCTGTTGAAAACCTTTCAGAAACCGACTGGGAGCAGGCGCTTCACTATCATGATTTAAAGAAACAACGCCTCGAAAGAAGCCTTCGAGATCAGGCAAGAGCATCGGCGATTCGGGGTATCCTTCGAAAGGCCCGTGCCACCATGGGCTCGGTGACGAAGCCTTACGAGCTGAAAAATGTTTCTTGGGATTTGGAGCCTTCGGGCGAGTTAGATTTGGAAGGCTCTTTGGAAGAGAACCCGGCGTTGAATGCACTCTTGGTAGAGAAAAAAGAAATACGCCGAGCTGAATTGGTGCTCTGCCTGGATACAAGCCTTTCGATGACCGGCAAAAAACTGGCAATCAATGCCGTAGCTCTCGCAGTGATTGCTCTGCAAATTGAGCCGGCTGATCTCGCGATTATTGCCTTTGAATCAGAAGCCACGGTGATTAAGCCCTTGGGAAAAGAAATGACGATTCAATCCATTCTAGAAAAGTTTTTGGATGTTCCAGCGAGAGGACTAACAAATATTGAGGCTGGTCTTCTGGCTGCGGAGAAAGAATGTAAAAAGGGTAGGCTAAAAAAACGCGCCGTAATCTTAATGAGTGATGGAAGACATACTGCCGGTGCCAATCCAGAGACAATGGTGAAACGACTACCTCGAATGCACATGGTTCAAACCGGTAGTCCTTGGTCGAGTCCAAGGTTTTGTAGAAGTTTAGCGCAGATTGGCAGAGGCAAATATATTCGAGTATCTCAAATCGAACAGTTGCCTAAGGCGCTATACTCTCTGGTGCACGAAATCATTCGCTAGGATATAATAAAGCTATGGAAAAACTAATTATCACTGCAGCGATCACAGGCGCCGAAACAACCAAAAAACAGAATCCTGCGCTCCCGTGCACAGCCATTGAGCAGGCGGAAGAGGCTTATCGTTGTTGGCAGGCTGGCGCATCAGTTGTTCACCTTCATGTGCGCGATGAGAAACAAAGCCCCAGCCAATCAGTGGAACTTTTTGAAAAGACAAGCCAGGAAATTCGTAATCGCTGCGACATCATTATTCAATATTCCACTGGCGGCGCTGTGGGGGCATCGATCGCAGACCGGCTAGCGCCCTTAAATTTAAAGCCAGAAATGGCTTCACTGAACGCCGGCTCGATTAATTTTGGCAATGAAGTATTCGAAAATCTCCCCAAAGATATTCTAGCCCTCGCTGCAAAAATGAAACTCGATAACATTAAGCCCGAGGTGGAAGTATATGATCTTGGCATGCTTGAGTACGCTGTTACCCTTGTAAAGCAAGGATACCTGGATCAACCCGCTCATTTTCAATTTGTGCTCGGCACCAAGCACGGGCTCTCCGGCGATCCTGAAAATATTTTCCTTTTGAGAAATAAACTACCTGCGGGATCTACTTTCGCCGTGGCCGGTATCGGCCGACATCAGTTGCAACTCGCTCCTGTGGCGATCGTTGCTGGAGGCCATGTGCGGGTTGGATTTGAAGACAATATTTATTTTTCTAAGGGCGTATTGGCCAAGAGCAATGCGGATCTAGTGGAAAGAGTTTCCCTTCTCGCGAAAACGCTGCAAAGAGAGATCGCAGGTCCCGCAGAGGCGAGAAAGATATTGGGAATCACTTAAGTCCAACGATTTTTTTGCTGGCGGCCGTGAGATTATCAGCCTCTCTTCGCTGTTCGTCTGATAGGTAGGCCCGCTTATTTTCTAAAAGCTGCACAACGCTTGCATGTTCTTTTCGAATAAATAAAATTCTCGCCTTACGCAAAATGAGACGGCCATTTTCAGTTGCCATTCTCGATGCGGCGTTCACTTGTTCATCTGCCATTAAAATATAGAGATCTGCAATTTCGGCCATCCACTGGTAATTTAGCGGGCTAATATTGGCGGCACGATTCAAAAGCACGAGCGCTTCCCGAAATTTCCCCAAATTTTTGCTGGCCCTAGCCGCTAAAACCATTGCCCTAGCGTTATTTGCGTTAGCCTTCATTCCGCGCTCAGCGCAGTCGAGTGCCAATTCATTCTTTCCACGCAGGAGTGATAGCTCGCCACAGGCGAGTACCATGTTCAAATCATTTTTATATTTTACAAGAAGCTCGGAGCACAAGCGCTCTGACTCTTGGAACCTTTTCGAAGCCTCTGCATTCCTAGCTGCTCGCAAATCTTTGCACCATGCAGATCTTTGACCCTCTTGTTTGGCCAAATAGCGCCCAACAATTTGCTCAATGTTTTCGATTGAAAAGGGTTTTATGAGGAGCTCATCAATTCCCTGCTCCACGGCCATCGCCATCAGCGCCTCTGAGTTTGTTTCGGCAGCCACCACAAAATATAAATCCGTGTCGAGACTAAGACCACCAATAGATTGAATGAAATCTATCGCGCCACCCTCAGTAAAAAACTGCTCACAAAATATAATCTGCGGCCGGTTCTCTCGGAATGTTTTAAGAGCAACGGGCAGTTTTGAAGCATAGAAAGTTTTCACTTCGCCGAGACTGCGAAGGAATTGATCCATCACATCTTTCACCAATATTTGAGTGCCAATACTCAATATTTGCAGCGGATTTTCTTTGGTGATTTTGATCATGGTCTTCGCGCCTGTAAATTAATTATACACCCTCTTATCGACTAATTGTTAGTCAGGGTTAAAAGCTTTTGAATTTAGGTCGTTATTTTCGTTTCCAGGGATTTTACCCTGGCCCGGATATTGCTCTTAAGGAATTGGACCACCGTATGACCAAGAGCCTATTACATTTTTATAAAAGCAAGATTTTGCCCTTCACCATGTCCAAACTGGTGCTTTGCTCCCTACTATCTCTGGTGGTGTATGCGTGTATTGTGAATCTCAAACTCTATCGCGTGGAAGCCTTCTTTTATGACCTTCGCATGCGGCTAAGCGGCTCCAGCACCGTAGACCCTAGAGTAACGATGCTTATTATCGGTGAACCCGACAATACCGAGAATCGCTTTCTCCAATTTAATTCTTTACACACTCATATTCAGGTGCTTGAAAAGCTAATAAAGGAAAAGCCCGCTGCAATCGCCTATTTAAACAAATTTGATACGTCTGAAGTAGAAAATGATCCCAAGCTGGCAGAGCGGTTTGTAGAGCTTGCGAGCCAAGCCCAAAATGCGGGCATAAAAATCCTTTTCGGAACGGATGTTGATTTGGGCGGGGAAGTATTGCCCCCCTATCCCCTAAGTTTGCTTCCCCACGCACCCGCTTTTCTACATCGAGATGGAACCATTTTTGGGGAAGACAAAGTGGTACGCCGAGCGCTACTCACGGCGAACGAACAGCCTGCGCTTCACTTGCGACTTGCCTATCCCGAATTAACGCACGATGAACTCATGGCAAAGGCGAGTAGCGTGAATGGATCCTATTTTTTTAAACCCGCTCAAGTTTGGCACTTATTAATTCGCTATCCCGAAGATACTGCCATCGGCTCCTCTCATTTTTCTCAGCAGTACTTTTCAGAGCTATTAAGTGGCGGCTCTAAATTTTCCCTTGAAGGAAAAATTGTTCTTATTGATACGATCCGCAAAGATGTTGCGAACGATTTTTTATTCACACCTTTTTCTGGAATTACTTATCAGAATCCTAGGCTCTATATTCATGCCGCCATTGTAAACACTCTCTTGCAAAACAATGGATTAACCATAGTTCGACACAATTACGATCACCTCCTAACCATCCTCCTTTCCTTTTTTCTTTGCTATATGACGATGATTTACTCCCCCACTCGCGGAGTAGTAAGTTTCGTTGCCATCTCATTCACGGTTTTTATTATTTCAGTTATTCTCTTCCACTTCGGCCTATGGCTGCGGCTCGTTCATCCCCTCTGCGCTCTCTTTGTGGCCTACTATATGATCGTTCCCTATCGAGCAATCCTTGAATATAAAATGCGTTGGGATGTGCAACAGAAGCATGATCTCTTGCTCAAGGTAGAAGAAATTAAAGGAAACTTTCTATCCCTTATGAGTCACGATTTGAAAACTCCTGTTGCAAGAATTCAAGGCCTGGCTGAATTGATTTTGAAACAAGGTGGCCTTCAATCTGCTCAGCAAAACGAAATGCAGCAAATTATTCAATCGACCGAGAATTTGGATAAGTTCATTTCCAAAATTTTAAATCTTACCAAGATTGAATCTAACGATATAAAGCTCGTTAAACGCTCAAAGGATATTAATAAAATCCTCGAGCAATGCGTGCAAAAACTTGAGTTCCAGGCTCATCAAAAAAACATCAAAGTGGATTTAAAGCTTGAACCCCTTTTCCCCATAAAGGTTGATCCCTCTCTGTTAATCCAGGTTTTTACCAATATCATTGATAATGCCATTAAATACACCAACGCGGGCGGCCGCGTAGAAATCCAATCTCGGGAAACGGGGCAAAGCGTGGAAATCATGATTAGCGACGATGGTAGCGGCATGGACGAAGACGAGCTTGGCCAGCTATTTACCAAATTCTTTCGCGGAAAATCACACCCAGGCGATACAAGCAAGGGCAGCGGTCTGGGCTTGTATTTGTCTAAATATTTTATTGAGCTTCATGATGGTCGGGTGGATGTGGAATCAACTAAGGGCTCGGGAAGCCGATTTAAAATTTTATTACCTATAAACTCAATTTCTTGATAGGAGTCTCTCATGTTTAAAGTACTTGTTGTTGATGATGATAGCGCTCTAAGACTAACCATTAGTTCCGCCTTTAGTGAAAGGAACTATGTTGTGGACCAAGCCTGTGACGGCGAAGAGGCCACAAATAAGGTGATGGCTGGTGATTATGATCTGGTGC
>CAIPTA010000041.1 GCA_903867855.1 Oligoflexia bacterium
TCCAGATTGATTGTTGAAACAGTTTGGGAGCGCGCCTCTGGGTTTTTGATGTAGTGAGAAAGTTCGGATCGCTTATCCGTCCAGGAGTGGAGGATTTGTGTTTTTTCTTTTTGCACAGCAGAAATTTTATGAATCCCGCCTTGCGCAGTAAACCAATGGAGCTGTTTTTCCAAGAGGTAAATGGTGGTGAGAGAAGGGGTATTATAGGTTTGGTTTGCTTCACCATTTTTAATCGCGGTGGAAAAATCCAGCATAGCCGGAATATAGCGTCCAGATTTTTTGATCCGCTCCACTTGGGCTAGCGCCTTTGGTGAGAAGATCGCAATCCATAGGCCTCCCTCAGAGCCGAAGGCTTTCTGCGGGGAGAAGTAGAAAAGATCTGTTTTGCTTACATCATAGTGTAGAGCGCCAGCAGCGGAGGTGCCATCCACAGCGAGGAGAGAATTTTTACACTCTGGTACGCTCGGCCAAATCGCGCCTGTGGAAGTTTCGTTCCAGGTTATGCAGTGCACATCGCAATCCGCAAATTCTTGAAACTTTGGGATCTCGCCATTTCCTACCTTTACTTCGTGGGCTTGCACAAATTTTGATTCTTTCGTGCTCGTGGCCCACTTAGAGGAAAATTCCCCGTTTACAAAATGGGCTGCTTTTCTCTCGATGAGGGAGAAGGTGCACATGTCCCACACTAAAGAGGCAGAGCCATTGCCCATCGCAATTTTATAGCCTTCGGGTATTTCTAGGTAGGATTTCAGCAAGCTAATCACGGAGCCCACTTTGTTTTTGATCGCAGGCTGGCGATGGGAAGTGCCGAGAAAAGTTTTTTGTTCTTTGGCAAGCGCTTCGATAAATTCGGGGCGAACGAGGGAAGGGCCACAGCCAAAGCGACCATCGCTAGGAATCAATTCTTTCGGGAGTTGGATTTCTTCAAACATGCATCAAGACTACGAGCGAAAGAGGTTCCTGTCAATTTGCAGAATTGGAGAAAGTATCGTAGTTTTTTACTATGCATATCCTACATCAAGTTCTCGACACTATACTCCACCTTGACGCACATCTTAATCTTTGGATTGCCGCATACGGCAGCCAAATCTATGTGTTACTTTTCATGATTCTCTTCGCAGAAACGGGATTAGTGGTTTGTCCATTTTTGCCGGGCGATTCTTTATTGTTTGCCCTCGGAGCCTTGAGTGCAGGGGAGAATTCCGCGTTATCGATTGGTCTTTTGCTAGGGCTTTTGCCTGTAGCGGCTCTGCTGGGGGATGTGACGAATTACTCTGTAGGACGATTCTTCGGCGAACGACTTTTCCAAAATCCAAATTCAAAAATTTTTCGCCGTGCTTATCTTGATCGCACAAAAGCTTTTTATGCGAAACACGGTGGCCGCACCATCGTGCTTGCTCGTTTCATCCCCATTGTGCGCACCTTCGCTCCCTTCGTGGCCGGTGCGGCGGGCATGAAGTATCCTCGTTTTTTGCTTTTCAGCGTGAGTGGGGGCCTGGCGTGGATCGTTTCCTTTTTGCTCGCGGGACGTCTCTTCGGTAATTTGCCGATGGTGAAAACGAATTTTCACCTGGTGATTATCGGTATTATCTTGGTTTCGCTACTTCCCGTTGTGATGGAGTGGTGGAAGGCGAGAGCGGCCCGCGCCTAGGCTACACGGTAAACTAAATACTATTTATGACGATACGTTCTATAGCTTATGTGGAACTATCGTCTTTTTTTATTCTTAGTTTTCTTCCAGAGTTTTTCTTTGCTCGCTTGCGCCAGTATGCAAGCTGGATCTGGAGTCACCGATAGCTTCCGGGATGAGTGTCCAATAACAAAGAATTACCCTTCTCTGTTTCAATCCGATTTTGATTTGAGTGCCGTGAAACAAGTAATCGAAGCTAGGCTTGGCAAGCTTGGGGTAACAGTATCCTATCAAGGGTCCGGCGCGGCAGAATTCAGTAATACAGCTGAGGATCTAATTCGCCTCGAACGGCTGGCGAGCATTGTAATTCCTTCTTTAGAAAAATATCCCAGGGCTTGGTTTCAAAAGTGGACTTGAAAAAAATCAGCTTGGTGAAGGATCTCCACGTGGCTGGACAAGTACGCAAGGCGATGCCGGATCCTGTGAATAGCACGCTCTACTACTCTGACAATAATGATTTGCTTTGTCTCGCGGGTATGGAAGAGCGAGTGCACCATGAGTTTTACCATTTTATCGAATATCGCTTTCATGGCGATATGTATTATAAAGATCCTGATTGGATGAAATTCTCTCCCATCAATTTTCAATATGGAGCGGGCGGGGCGGCGGCCTACGGAATTCCTGGCTGGCAGAATCTCGGGCATCCCGAGATGAGCCTTGTGAGTGCTTACGCGGGCTTTGCCGTAGAAGAAGACAAGGCAGAAGTATTCGCTTGGATGATGACGGAGGGCTACGCTGCAAGACTTGCCGGCTGGTTATCTCACGATGCCTCTCTAGAAGATAAGCACTCTTTTCTGAATCATTTCTTTGATACGGCGTCGGCCGGTCTGATGAATGAGGCATTCTTTGCGCAGTTTATTCGGTAGGGCTTTTTCAGTGTTGTTCGCTGCGAGCGAATTTAAGCCTTTCAAAATATTCTTTTACGTCTTTAATTCGCTCTAGCTGTCGTTGCAGATTGGGATCGCGCACGGAAGAAGGCTTTCGTAGACCGTTACAGCTCTGAATGTCTTTCTCTGACTCTAATAAGATTTTATCCGCAATAGCCTGCATTTTTTCCTGAGCATTGGACGCCATTTCAACATCGAGGGCAATGAGCGCCGCCACTTCTGTTTGCCGGTTCGGCATCTCAAACAAAAAGTTACGGATTAAAGACCCAGGATTGCCATGACTTTTAAGTTGATTAATCATTTTGCTAATTAGTGCCTGATCAATGATCGCCTTGTTTGTTTCAACGCTGTAGCCAAGGTTCTTGGGGGTCGCTCTCGTATCTAGTAATCGGCTTCCCTGCGCAACAATTTCTAGCATGTTGGCTGTATGTTTAATATCCTCGCAACTTGTGAGCTTGCGGCCTACCAAAAGCTTTTCCGCTTTCTTGGCGCGCATTACACTCGTTACACTGGTGGCTGAATTCAAAATTAGGCCTGTGATGGAATACGGATTTGTCGAATGTATTTTATCGTTGAAGGCCAAGAGGCAACTCACTGGATCGTCGCTATTTAGTTCGGAACAAAATTTCGGAAGTGGGCTTTTTTGAATTGCAGCTTTAATAATTTCTAGTCTGCATACTTCCTCTGAAACCGAGATCGTATACGCAAGACTCGGCTTAATTGTTTGTAGTGTTGATTTCGCCATTTTTTGGCCGAGCTCTGTTTTGAAAATGGGTCCTAGCCACTCACTACAATTCCCGAAGGGAGATTGATAATAAGCGATTGAGCCTCGCTCAGGCATCTGCAGTCGAAATAGACTCAAAACGATTACGAGGCAAAGGGCAAAGCTCCCCATAATGCACGCCGAATATTTCCAACTAAACTTTGACA
>CAIPTA010000042.1 GCA_903867855.1 Oligoflexia bacterium
AAGAATGGTCTGCTTTTTTCAATGTCTGGGAGAGGCCAAACATAGCTTTTCCCGTATACACTGGATCGAGGAGTAAGCCCTCGGTACTGGCGATTTTTTTCAAAAAGCGCAGCTCTTCCGTGGTGCTTTTGGCATAGCCCTCGCCAACAAAGCCATCCAGGATTTGAATATCATCCGACAAAAAAGAAAGCGGCAAGTTGAATTGCTGGATGGCACTCCACAGAATATCTTTCACCAAACGAAAACTGCGCTCCTTATCATAGCAAACATTCACGCCAATCACTTTCGTATCACCAAGCGCACTCTGTTCATGAAGAATTTTCCCGAGCACCAAACCCGCTTGGGTGCCGCCACTTCCATGCGCCACGATCATGGAATCGAAAGCCGGCATGGAAAGAGTTTGATCTTTTATTTGCTCCAAAATCTCTTCAAATACAGAAAGATATCCCATGGTGCCTAATGCATTAGAGCCACCCTCCGGAATATAATAACTCTTCCCCCCCTGCGAACGAATCTGGGCATCGAGAGCCTGGCGGAGATCGCCTTGATTATAGTACTGCTCATTCGTGAGATAAAAAATTTCTGCGCCGAAGAGTTGATCGAGCAAATTATTGGAACTGTACTGCTTGGGTTTTTCCCCACGCAAAAGTAGCACACAGCGCAAGCCTAACTTCGCAGCTAATGCGGCGGTGGCTCGGCAATGATTCGATTGCACTCCACCGCAAGTAATTAAACAGTTCGCTCCTTTTAAGAGAGCGTCTTGCACGAGAAAATCGAGCTTACGGATTTTATTTCCGCTCCACTCTAAACCAGTGAGATCATCCCTCTTCACAAAGAGATTGATGCCCCATTCCTGGGAAAGGCGATCGAGTTTTTGGATCGGAGTTGGACGCCTGCTCCAGGATCCTCGTTCAGGTAATTTGAAGTCCATGCGCGCCTCCATTTGACTTGCCATGCTAGCCAACTTATCTTTAAGAGGAATGCGAATCCAAGTAAATTTTCAAACCATACTTTCTCTCACCTGTGGATTTTTCCTGGCCATCAGCGCCTCGGCTGCCGAGCAAACGGTGAAGGTTCTAGAAGCCAGCTCCACCGGGAAAACTCTACGCATTAATTTGGGTAGAAATGTGGGCCTCAATTTGAACGAATCGGTGCTCATCACGGATGCTGGGCAAAAGGTGGCTGCCGCGCGAGTGATTCGCGTGAGCGATGATACCGCAGTGATCCAGGTGGTTGATAGCTACTCAGCCGCTCAGGGCCTCAGCGTGGGCAACTATTCCATGATTTTCGGCGAGCCCATGGACGATGTGCCGCAACTCCCAGAATATACGGCCGATAAAAATTTGGCTCCTGAGAACCCTGCGAACGAACGCTTCTTCACGCCTGACGGCCGTGAACTCGAAAACTCACCTGATTTGGATGATGAGCATTATAGTCCGGAAGTGGCCCTGCGCCCGAAATTCCCAGAATCGCGCACCTACGCCCCCAATAATATTACCGCGGGTATCGGAATTTTTCGTAATCGTAGTGTGGCGAATGCCACGAGCGATGGCCTCGGCTATGCCACCTATCAAGGCTATAGCTTCCGCTACGCTTATAATTTTCGCACCAGCTATTGGCTGAAGGAAAAAACGGCTGCCATTCTTAGTGCAGAAGTGGGCGTGGGTACTTATGTATTCCCCTCTGTTATTGCCACCGGACAAACCTCAGAAGTGCGCGTGGTGCCACTCTCTTTTGAAATGCGTTATCTCATTGGCTTAAGCAAGATGTTCCGTATTTATCCGTATTTGGGTTATCAAACCAATATCGTGGGAGCGAGCTCTGGAATTGATGCTAGCTATCTTGCGCCACTTTCTGGCGGCAGACTCCTTGGCGGAATCGGCGGACAATTAGTGCTCAGCGAAGTGCTTGATGCAAGAGTAGAGGGAGGCACAGACGGAGTTCTCTTCGGTCTTGTGCTGAAGTTCTAGATGAAATCCTTCCTGCTCCTAATTTGCCTGTGCATATTGAATGCTTGTGGCGTGAAAGCGCCACCATTGGCCCCGAATCGTCCGCCTGAGGTAAAGGCTCCCAATCTTGACTGTTCTGTCTACGACCCTACTTGCGATAAAAAAGATCCAAAGTATGATCCTGCAAAAGATCCAGCGAAACAGGCAAAAACTCCTGCCGACACAGAGTGATTCTTGGCTCATTGCGCCACTAAATGTGGCCTGTAGATTTACAAAAATTATGGTATGCCTTTTTTGCCCGAACATCTCTCATTGGAGCAGTGCATGAAAGTATATGTTTGTTTAAAACAAGTGCCCGATACGGAATCGAAAATCAAAGTGGCTGCCGATGGCAAAAGCATCGATAGCACTGGGATCAAATGGATTCTTTGCCCCTACGATGAATTCGCCGTGGAAGAATCCATTCGCTTCAAAGAAAAAAATCCAGGCGCCACTATCTGCGCCGTGAGCGCTGGCCCTGACCGCGTGGTAGATGCACTCCGCACCGCTCTCGCCATGGGCTGCGATGAGGCAATTCATATCGCACTTCCAGAAAATGCCGATTCTTATCTCACCGCTAAATCTCTCGCACGCGCAATCACGAAGAGCGGCACGCCTCACCTCATTTTCACCGGCAAGCAAGCGATCGACGATGATGCTGCACAAGTGCACCAAGCGATGGCAGAATTTCTCTCCCTTCCCGCTGTAACAGTCGTGCTCAAAGCAGAATATAGCGCCACATCTGTAAAGCTCGATCGCGAAATCGAAGGCGGCGCCATTGAGAAATACGAAGTGGCTACTCCTTGTGTGATCGCTGCCCAAAAAGGCATGAACGAACCGCGCTACGCTTCTCTTCCCAACATCATGAAGGCGAAGAAAAAAGAAATTAAAAAAGTAACTCTCGCTGAACTAGACCTCACAGATACGGATACCAAAGTGAGCTATTCGGCCATGCAACTCCCCGCAGAGCGTGGTGCTTGCAAAATGATCAGTGGCGATGTGGCCGCGCAAGCAAAAGAGCTAGTGCGTCTACTCCATGAAGAAGCGAAAGTGATTTAGGAGCCCGCATGAAAACAGTAATTTATTGCGAACACCACAATGGCAAAATCAAGAAAAGCTCCCTTGAGCTTCTCTCCAACGCTGCAACTTGGGGCACGGAAGTGCATGCCCTCGCGCTCGGCGCGCCAGGCACTTTAGATGGCCTCGCTGCAGAATTGAATGAGTATGGTCCGCACGCGATTCATTTCGCCGAACATGCTGGCCTCGCTCACTACTCTTCCGATGGTTTTGCCAAGGTTGTGGCCGATGCGGCGAAATCCCTCGGCGCAGAAATTTTGCTCGCTAGCGTTTCCACCCAAACGAAGGATTTTCTCCCTCGCGTGGCAGTGAAATTGGATACAGGCATGGCCTCTGATTGCACCGCCCTCACCGTTGCTGGTAGCAACGTGCAAGCCACTCGCCCAATGTATTCTGGCAAATGTTTCGCCTCTGTGGATTTTTCAAAAGCGAAACCTGTGATGGCAACGATTCGTCCGAATGCACTTGGCATGAAGGCGAAAAAAGCGGGCAGCGCAACTGCCACCAAGCTAGCAACTGATCCAGGCACTATTCGCGCGGGTGTGAAAGAAGTGGTAGCGAAAGCTGGCGCGCAAAATAAGGTGGATCTCACGGAAGCAGAACGCATTGTTTCTGGCGGACGTTCCCTAAAGAGCAGCGAGAACTTCAAAATCTTGGAAGATTTGGCCACAACCATCAGTGCAACTGTGGGCGCCTCAAGAGCTGCAGTAGACGCGGGTTTCCGCCCTCATAGCGATCAGGTGGGACAAACTGGAAAAGTTGTATCTCCTTCGCTCTATATGGCATTCGGAATCAGCGGCGCGATCCAACACTTGGCTGGAATGCGTTCCTCGAAATTGATCGTGGCCGTGAACACGGATCAGAATGCGCCCATTTTCCAAAAAGCGGACTATGGCGTGGTAGCAGATCTTTTCGAGGCTGCTCCTAAAATCAATGAAGAGTTTAAGAAACTTCTACAACACTAAGCCTAGGGCTGGAGTCACATATGTATTGGGCGATTAAGCCATTCTTCGTATTCGCTGCGATTGCAGGTAGTTTTTCCTATTTCATATTTCGTTCGAAGATTCTCTTAAATACGCTCACGAGCTTGCCCACCAAGGCAGATCGCTCCGATCATATTCCTTCCCGCATTAAATCAGTATTTGTGGATGTGCTTGGCCAACGCCGCGTGCTCAAGAAAAAAGCTCCTGGTATTGCCCACACCATGATTTTCTGGGGCTTCATCATTATCACCATCGGCACCGTAGAGATGATGGTGGATGGAATTTTCCGCGGCGTGAACCTAAGCCTCCTCGGCGAGGCGATCTATGGCCGCTATCTGTTAGTGGCAGATATCATGACTCTCGCCGTGCTCTCCGGCGTATGCTTTGGATTTTTTCGTCGTCTCGTATTGAAACCCGCCTACTTAAAAACTGGCGTAGATGCGCTCACCGTGCTTGCCTTCACTGCCGGCCTCATGCTTGCCCTCTTCGGCATGAATTCCTTCCGCGTGGCTGCAGATCCAGGCTCAACGCTAAATCAGTATTTTTTCGTGTCGGGATTTTTAGGAAATATCATTCACCAGTCCGGGCTCTCTCCAGATCTTGCCTTTGTGGGTTCGGAAGTTTTTTACTGGTTGCACCTTCTCCTCGTGCTCGGCTTCCTCATGTATATTCCGCGCTCGAAGCACCTGCATATTTTAGCTGCGGGCCCGAATATTTTTTTCCGTCAGCTCGGCACCTCAAAAGCCATGATCAAGACTGATCTGGAAGACGAAAACGCCACGAGCTTCGGGCTCGGTAAAATTTCTGATCTTTCTTGGAAAGGTGCTCTTGATCTTTATGCCTGCACCGAGTGCGGACGCTGCCAAGAAGCTTGCCCAGCAAGTCTCACCGGCAAGCCCCTTTCCCCCTCCAATCTTGTGCATGATTTCCGCACGGAACTCTTTGCCCACCAAGCTGCGATCCTCGCCAAAAAAACGGAAGAGTTACCAAATGTAGTGCGCGCTGATTCCGGCGTTACAGAAGATGTAATTTGGGCCTGCACAAGCTGCCGCGCCTGTGAAGAGGTGTGCCCAGTGCATATCGAGCAAACCACGCTCATTTTCGAATCGCGCAAAAATCTAGTGCTCATGCAATCTTCCTTTCCGGCGGAGATGCAAACCGTATTCCGTAATCTCGAGAATAATTTTACCCCATGGGCTTTCGGCAGCGATACGCGTGCTGATTGGTGCCGCGATCTTGAGGTGAAGCAAATGGCGGATCACCCCACCGCTGAGGTGCTTTACTATGTGGGCTGCGCAGGTAGCTTCGATGATCGCGCCAAGAAAGTGGCCACCGCCATTGTGAAACTCCTTAAAAAAGCGAATGTGGATTTTGCGATTTTGGGTAAAGAAGAAAAATGTAATGGCGATCCAGCCCGCCGCGCCGGCAATGAATACTTAGCCCAAATGCTGATCAAAGAAAACGTGGAAACGCTCAATAAATATAAGCCACGGAAAATTCTTACGGGCTGCCCGCACTGCTTTAATACGCTTAAGAATGAATATACTGCTTTTGGTGCGCAGTATGATGTTGTTCACCACACTACATTCCTCTCGGAATTAATTGAGCAAGGAAAGCTAAAGCCAGCAGTGGGCGCAGATAAGGAAGTTACCTTCCACGACTCTTGCTACCTCGGCCGCTGGAATGATGTATACCAGAGCCCAAGAGATATCTTGAAAGCAATCCCTGAGTTGAACGTGACAGAAATGCCGCGCAATAAAAACAAAGGCCTCTGCTGCGGTGCTGGTGGAGCGCGTATGTTCATGGAAGAAAAGATTGGCACACGCATTAATATCAATCGCACGGAAGAAGCTCTCGCCACTGGTGCTAAGACGATTGCTGCTGCCTGCCCCTTCTGCTCCACCATGCTCACCGATGGCGTAAAAGCAAAAGAGCAGCAAGCCAATGTGCAAGTGAAAGACGTAGCCGAGATCCTCGCTGAGTCGATCACTTGAAGAGTTTCTTCTTAGAAAAAATTCTTCCCTATATCATCGCGCCGATCTACTGGCTCTTTACTCGCACTTGGCGAATCAAGGAGTCTGGTCCAGAAAATGTTTTGCAAAATTATGTGCACGCTGGGAAGCCTTGCCTCTACGCCCACTGGCACGGAGATGAGCTCGTGCTCATCGGCTACTATTCCTATCGGCGCCTTGCGGTACTCTCCTCACTTTCGAAGGATGGCACCATTATGGCGAAAACCCTATCCCTACTTGGCTATCAAATTTTTCGGGGCTCATCCTCCAAGGGCGGAGCACGTGGGCTTATCGGTTTAATCCGTGCGGTAAAAAAAGATTCTCAAGCGGCTCTTGCTGTGGATGGTCCGAAAGGACCCATCTATGTGGTGAAGCCCGGGATCGTGGAACTCGCCTGGAAAACGGGCGCGCCAATCGTGCCAGTTCGTACATTTGCGAAAAATTCTTGGTTCATCCCTCGTGCTTGGAATAAGTGCTATGTGCCCAAGCCCTTCGCCAGGGTTG
Source organism: Oligoflexia bacterium (assembly GCA_903867855.1). Taxonomy (GTDB): domain Bacteria; phylum Bdellovibrionota; class UBA1018; order CAIPTA01; family CAIPTA01; genus CAIPTA01. Next base: position 6,565 of record CAIPTA010000042.1, read on the forward strand.
AAGTAAAATATGCCGATGCGATTTTTTCGGAAGAACCTAAGGCAGATTCACGAGAAGTGAAATTAAATGAACTTTGCGACGATATCGCCAAAGCGCTAAACGAAATCTTGCCTTCATAAATTCGATTTATTTATGAATATTCAGAACTATCGGAGCAACGTCGGTGCCCGAGCCGTCCGCAAGCAGAGCGGTTTTAAAAGTAACCGTAACTACATCAGCATTTAAAACTTTCTGTACTTCGCTATCGCAGTTTCCGCTCGTATTTTGCAGGTCTAATGTTACAGACGAAATTAGGCCTTGATACAGGCTTGATTGGTACACTTGAAAACCAGTGCATGGCGGGGAAATCGCTGGTGCATCAATGGTTCCATTGCTCAAAATCACATATTTTTGGCCAAGCTCCAATGGAGACTGAATGGTTTTCAACGGGAACTGCAGTAGAGTAGCAAAACTCTGTGGCTGAGAGATCTTTACATCACCGTTACGAGCAGCTTCAATCACATTGTCGGCGAAGGCGGCCTTGGCTGCAAAAACCAAAAATACTGTGGTGAAAAGAAGAAGTGTTTTCATCGAAAAGTCCCTCGAGATTGTGGCCCCATTATTACTCAGTTTGGGGCTTAATTCCACGGAAAACCGCCTGTCTAAGCTTTAGACAGCTGCCCTCCAGTTCGACTAGTTACGAGCTCATACACCTCAAATATCTTCCGTGAATTCAAACCCTTAGTATCGGCACAACTCCTGCAGCTATGCCTTTGAGAACCCCCAAGGAGTAAGAGTTATGCCGAAAACAAAAAACAGCAAAAAAATCCTCTACACTTTTTATTTACTCCAGCCGCTTATGCAATTTTTGGGGTTGATTGCGGTGATCGCGCTTTTAAGCCGCTGCTCCCCACTTGCTTCCAGCACGTCAAAAGGAAATGCTACGACCAATCTTTCTGCGCAACTCAGCCAAGCCACCGATAATTCGAATGTGGCTAAAGTTCAGATTGAAGATCAGATCACGAAGAATCTAAAAGATTTAGGAACGAGTGAAGGCAAGATCGTGGCTGATAACGAGCTGCCACACCTGATTGGAAACGCAATTTCCTCCGACTCTCCGATTACCGAAGAGATGGTTCGTAGTCATTTCGCTCAAAAGCTACAATCGGAAGACCCCCTTGCCCCTCTTTCCAGCAATCCAATTATTAGTATCGTACTCAGCAAAGACCAATTGGAAGAGCTACTCAAGAGTGGCGAGCTCCGCATCAATCTGGCTCAGCATCTTGCTGCGAATGATAAGTCAGCCCAAAAACTCCTTTTTAATAGCTTACAGCAAAGTCTTGATAAGCAATTCAGCCTTAATGCAGAAAGCTTCGTGGTGCTTCCCGCCAATAAGCTGTTTGCGGAATACAATAATATTGCGCTGCCTCTCGATATTTCGCTCGCCATAACGGGCGACAATAGCGGAGCGCTTCAATTGCACCGCGAAAATGCTCAACTTAGTGCAGAAAATGCCGCTCTCTTTGAATCGGCAATTCGTGACGCCAAGCAACTCGTGATCGTGCTGGAATAAAGCCCTTTTTCTGGTTATCATCCCTCCACGATTGTTTAGGGGGAAATATGACCAATCAAAATCCGTACAGACCTATGGGCAAACTAGATACAAGCATTGAAGCAAAAGTGGAAAAAACTGTGGCTGAATCGCTACAAGTAATGTCGGACCACATGAAGATCCCAGCGGGCGAGATTGTAAACACCGCCATGAAGCGCTTCATCGCAACCCATAGCGACTACTTTCCAAAGAAGAAGAAATAGTCCTTCTTCGTTCACGCTTAGCGCCAGTCGATACCTGCAAAAGTGTATTTGCTGAGTGCATGCCTCGAGCTAGGATTTGAGGGCAAAAAGCCGTACACTGCTTTTAGATGGCTAAATCGAAGTTCCGTTTTTATCAAGAAATTATCCACGCGTTAAAACATGCTGAAGGGGCACTTTCCTTAAAAAAGTTGCTCGCAGCTATTTTGCCGAAAGAAGAGCAAAAGAGCGCTCATTTGCAGCGAGTGGTGGAGCGAGAACTCCGCCAACTCGTAAAGCTCAGAGAAGTGGAAAAAGTATCAGGCTCCTTGTATCGCCTGCGTCCGCCGAAGCAAAAAGGCCAAGAAGAATCAAATCGCTCCGATGGTGGGCGCCGCCGTGATCCCCGAGATCGAGATAACCGCCCTGAACGCCGCTCCAGTAAAGCCCAAGGCTATATCGGAAAGGTGAGCAAAAATAATCGCGGCTTCGCCTTTGTGGCATTAGAAAACCCTCCGCCGCTAGTGCAGGAAGATATTTTTCTGAATCCGGAAGAAGCAGAAGATTTGCTCACGGGTGATCGCGTAGAAATTTCCATTGATCCTCGCCGCTCGGAGCGTGGCTTCAGCGGTAGACTGCTCAAAGTGGTAGAGCGCGGCCTACAAAAAGTGGTGGCGAAATATAATTCTGGTGCCAACTACCTCGCCCCCTTTGCCGAGGTAGATACGAAAGACATGCAAATCCAAATCTTCTTAGAGAAAAATCCTCTCTATAAAGATTTGGCCGATGGCGCAGCGATTTTAGTGGAAGTTACCCAAGGTCCGCAGGGCCGAATTGCGGCTAAGGGGAAAATTCTTTCCGTGCTCGCAGACTCTCTGAATAGCACCACAGACGATCCCTACATCATCACGAAACATAAGCTACGTGAAAACTTTCCCGATGAAGTGCTTCATGAGGCAGAAGCCATCCCCTTGCAAATTCAGAAGGATGATTTCAAGGGTCGCACAGACTTGCGTGAACTCCCTTTCGTAACTATCGATGGCGCGGATGCTCGCGATTTCGACGATGCCATTTGCTCGCAAAAAATTGGCGGCGGAAAAGTGCGTCTCTGGGTAGCGATCGCGGATGTGGCTCACTATGTGCGATTCGGCACCGCACTCGACAAAGAAGCCTATGAACGCGGCACCAGTATTTATTTTCCTCACCGCGTATTGCCGATGTTGCCAGAGCGCCTCTCCAATGGAATCTGTTCGCTCAATCCCAATGAAGATCGCTTGGCGATGGTTTGCGAAATGGAATTCGATGCCCAAGGACGGAAACTGAAACACGATGTGTATGAGGCAGTTTTCCGCAGCCAGCATCGCTGCGTCTACGAAGAACTGCAAAAATACTATGATGAGCCTTCCGTAAATACGGCAACCTATAACCGCGCCGTGCTCCAAAACCTGCAAACCCTTTTCCCCCTTTATAAAGCGCTACACAAAGTTCGCATCGCGCGTGGAGCCATTGATCTCAATTTGCCGGAAGCCAAAGTGAAAGTGAATAAACGCACTGGTGAAGTGGATACCATTGTGCGCACGGAGCGCACCGATACCCACCGACTCATCGAAGAATTCATGATTGCTGCGAATGAAGCCGTTTCTGAGTTCATGGAAGACGCCAAACAAGCCTTTCTCTTCCGCGTGCATGAAACGCCTGATGAGGAAGCCACGAAGCGTTTCATGGACGTGGCGAAAAGCATGGCCGTAAAAGTAAATGATTCTTGGTTAGAAGATCTTTCTCCGCACACCTACCAAAAAATGGTGAATGTGGTGGAAACATCTCCTGCCGCGAAAGTGCTTAACTTTCTACTTCTGCGCAGTATGAAGCAGGCCTATTATTCTTCCGAAAATCTTCGCCACTTTGGCTTGGCTTCTCAGGCTTATACGCATTTCACGAGTCCGATCCGCCGTTATCCAGATTTGATTGTGCATCGCTTATTGAAAGCCTTTATTCATAAGAATAAGAAGGAAGCGAAAGAAGCACCTGGAACGCTTGCTGAAGACCTTGCCGCCGCGGCCCTGCATTGCTCCCAGAGAGAGCGAATTGCCGTAGATGCTGAGCGAGAGCTTATTCGCATGAAACAAGTGCGCTTCGCAGAACGTCACCTCGGCGAAGAGCACGAAGGTATTGTTAACGGCATTACTGCGAAAGGTGCCTTCGTGGAATTGAAAGATGTATTCATCGAAGGATTTGTGCCCTTGGATCGTTTGGGTCCAGATTTTATCTATAATGAAAAATTAATGATCTTAAAGGGTAAGCGCACAGGCCGAACCATTCGAATCGGTGATTCAATTTATGTGCAGATTGCCAAAACGAATCCTCACCTCCTGCAGATCGAGCTTGAACCCGTAACGAATAAGTTAAAAAAGCCGAAGATTGCAGGTATTCCCGCTCCTGCTGGCGCACCCGCCAAGGCAGCTCGATTCCAACGCCAAGAGCCCTTGCTTCAGCACTCTGAAATAGAGGAAGTGGAAGAAGAGATAGAAGAAGAAGTGGAAGAAATTGACGCTCGCGAGATGTGGAAGCCGGAGGATTTTGAGTGAGCCTCTGGCGAGCTCCGGTGCAGGTTTCTCGCACCTTCAAGAATATCGGCCGCATCCGGCAGATCTCCAGTGTATTTGCTAAGCATGGCTTTCAAGAGCTCATGAATAAAATGGGCTTTGGCCGTTTCGTTCCGAAGCGCTATCGAAACGCAGAGCCCAGCAATCAAGTTTCGGCTCCGGAGCGCCTTCGCGCTGCCCTGGAAGAGCTGGGTCCCACTTTTATTAAGCTCGGTCAAGTGCTCTCCTCCCGTTCTGATCTCTTGCCAGCGGCCTATGTAGAGGAATTAGTAAAACTACAAGATCGTGTTTCGCCAGTTCCCTTTCCGATCATCCGTGAGCTAGTGGAAAAAGAACTGGGTGGCAATCTCGCAGAATTTTTTCAAAGCTTCCACGAGGAACCATTAGCCTCCGCCAGTATTGGGCAAGTGCATGAGGCTGTGCTCCACGATGGCAAGCGCGTGGTAGTGAAGGTGCAGCGCCCTGGCGTAGATACGCTGATCAAAACAGATGTTTCTGTTCTTTCTGCACTGGCCGCATCGCTAGAAAAATTTGTGCCAGAAACACGAGTGCTCGCACCTCAAGTTTGCGTGGAAGAATTTTTTCAAGGCATGAGCCTCGAACTCGATTTCATTCTCGAAGCGAATAATATGATTAAATCGCGCGAGAACCTGAAGGCGATGCCAGAAGTTTATATTCCAGAAGTGTACTTGCGGCTCTCCACCCATAAGGTGCTGGTGGTGGAGCGTCTGGACGGAATGAAATTGGATCGCGCAGATCTTCTCAAAGCGCAAGGCTACGATCCCACCTTGCTCGCCGAAAATATCGCGAAGGCCTTTTTAAAAACTGCCCTAGAGGATGGTTTCTTTCACGGCGATCTCCACATGGGAAATTTATTTGCCCTTCCTCCTAATGAGATAGAGAAATTTCCTCGCGTGGGCATGATTGATTTTGGCATCATGGGCTACCTCACGCCGCGCGCACGAGAGAGCTTGATCCGTCTATTTATCGCTCTCAGCGAAGAAGATTTTGAATCCCTCTGCATGGAATATGCGGAGCTTGGTGCGAGCCGAGGTACTACTGATTTCGAATCCTTTCAGCGTTCGATTCAATCGAGCATCGCCCCGTATTTGGGTTTGCCACTTTCGAGCCTTAATGTGGGTAAAATTTTAATTGATGCCACTACCGTAGCCGCCAAGCACCAGATTCGTATTCCCCGAGAATGGATGCTGATCTTCAAGGCCATTTATACTTTGGAGGGCACCTGTCGCAAACTGAATCCATCGTTCAATGCATTGCCTCTATTAGAATCCTATCTCGCGCCAATGCTCGCCAATAGCATGGATTGGAATCAATTCTCCAAGGATCTGCTGCTAGGCTCGAGAGACATGCGCCAGATGGCCCATACCCTACCGCGTCAGCTTCACTGGTGGTTTAAACGTCTTGCAGCGAATGGATATGCGCTCGAATTTAAAGATGCCCTGGCGGAGCAGCGCTTTGCTAGAGAAGAAAAAAACTCCAAGCGATTATCTGCCGCGATTTTTTCAGGCGCCACATTGCTTGGGGCCTGCCTACTCATCGAAACGGCCCTAACTCACGGCTCTACGGGAATCCAGGTATGCGGATTCACCTTGCTCGCTCTCTCTATATATAGTGCGCGCCGATGGTTTCATTGAAGCTAAATAAGCTGCTGAATTAGTTCTCGAAGCCAATCCGTAATGTGCCTTGCCACAAAGCCTTCAGCGGATAATTTTTCGGCTGACATATACCAGTCGCTATTGATTCCGTAAGGTGATTGATTTTCTTTGTCTGCCGCACTGGCTAGCACCGCCTCTTTGCCCAATGCCTTCTCAATGCCATGAACCAAAGTAGCGAGCTCTATTGGCTCCTTTGAGCAGGCATTGAAGGCTCCTACGGTATTTTTTTCGGCAATTTCCGATAGAATTCTTGCGGCATCATCCGAATGAATGAGAGAAAGTTTTGCCCTCAAATTGGGAAGAAATATGCTTTGC
>CAIPTA010000043.1 GCA_903867855.1 Oligoflexia bacterium
AAACAAGTGCTGGTGGAGTTCCTCACTGAAGAGGAATGGAAAACAGAACGTCCATCGCCCTTCTTTCGCTGGCTCTCGGCCTTTCGCCTACCTTATTTAGCCTTCAGCCTTTTACCTCTTTTGCTTGCCTTCTGCGCCTACCATCGTAGTGATCGCTTGGCTCACTTTCAACTTGGAATATTAGTATTCCTCGCTACCAGTCTCATGCATATTAGCTGCAATCTTTGGGGCGAAGTGGAGGATCACTTGCGCGGTATCGATTCTCCTGGCAGCACAAGTGGCAGCGGAGTGATTCGCGAGCTATGGATCCCCGCCATTCACCTCAGATTAGTCGCCATCCTCTTTTTTCTGATCGGGATTGCCCTCGGCCTCACTATCCTCAGCATGCTACCCTGGGAAAGTTCAGGCAAACAACTTTTATGGATAGGATTGCTAGGAGCCACTAGCGCGGCCAGCTATAGTGGCTGGCCATTCCACTATAAATATATTGGCCTTGGCGAACCCATACTTTTCCTTGTGAGTGGTCCGCTCATCGCGATGGGGGCCTGTGCGATTTTTTATCAAGATACGAGTCTATTTTCCTGGTTCGCCATCGTATCCACTCCACTTGCTTTTTTGGCCATCCTTCGTTTGCATGCGGGCAATCAACAGAGAATTCCTTTCGATACGATTGCGGGTGCGCGCACGATTGCGCGAGTGTTCGGTTTTTCCATCGCCAAAGGGATTTATCTATTTCTTTGTCTCGCCCCCTTTGCCGTACTGATAGCACTGTATGCCTTCCATCTCATCCCAGTGGCATGCTTCGCCGCTCTAGCAAGCTTGCCAATTTGCTACCTAAACTGGAAATTGCTCCGCGAGGCAAAAGGCCCATTGGATCCGATTTGCCATGAGCTTCGGGATGGCGCCGCGAGGCTACAGGTGGCATTTGGACTCCTCTATTGTCTTGGTTTTTTGTTCTGAAAGGAAATCGATGAAAAAAATTCTACTCTCCTTACTTTTACTTTCGGCCTGCGCCCACAAAACGGTGGCGCCTCCAACCACAGCGAGCTTGCATTTCCCAGAAGAAAAACACCTGAGAAATATTCGGCAGCTCACTTTCGGCGGTCAAAATGCAGAGGCCTACTTTTCTCAAGATGGCCAATGGCTGATTTTTCAAAGTCAGCGAGATGGCGCGCCCTGCGATCAAATGTATGTGATGCGCACGGATGGTAGCGAGCTCAGAAGAGTATCCACGGGAACGGGACGCACCACCTGCGGCTACCTTTACGGCACGGATAAGAATGGGCTTCCTGAAAATCTAATTTTCGCCTCTACCCATGGGGCATCAGCGGAGTGTCCGCAAGCGCCGGATCATGCTCATGGCTATGCCTGGGGAATTTTCCCCACCTATGATTTGTATACCAACACATTTAAAGGTGATGGCCCACTTCATCAACTCACCAATTTCCATGCCTATACTGCCGAAGCCACTATCTCCCCGGATCAGAAAAAGATTGTGTTCACGAGTACCAAAAATGGCGATCTTGATCTTTACACCATGGACGTGAATGGCAAACATCTGCACCAAGTAACCAAAGAGTTGGGCTACGATGGTGGCGCGTATTTCTTCCATGATGGTAAACGCATCATCTACCGCGCCTTTCATCCGGAAACTCCCGAAGAGAAAAAATCCTATTCAGAGAATCTAAAAAATCATCTCTATCGCCCTACCTGGCTAGAGCTTTTCTGGACGGATCTAAAGGGTAAAGAGAAGCACCAGATCACCCATTTCCACGCCGGCACCTTTGCGCCGTTCATGTTCCCTAGTGATAAACGAGTAATTTTTTCCTCGAATAAAAATGATCCTCAGGGCCGCCACTTCGATATTTACGCGGTGGATTTAGACGGCAATAACTTAGAACAAATCACCTTTAGCCACAGCTTTGATTCTTTCCCTATGTTTAGCCCGGATGGAAAGCAACTTGTGTGGGCCTCGAACCGTAACGGCAAGGCGCCTCATGAAACCAACGTATTTATCGCGGATTGGATTGAATGATTCGTTTCTTACTCTTAGCATTCTCGCTTCATCTTTTGCTCTTGCTCAGCCTGAGTAGATGTTTAGTTTGGCCACGAGCCATAAAGCAAGAAGCGCAAATTGCCATCGATTGGCCTCGGGAAGAAAAAACTGTTGTGAACAATGCCCATCGCGGGAAGGCCATTTCGAGCCCGCTTAGTTTTAGCGCTCTTAAGCCCGGATGGAATCTCGCGACAGGGGAATATCCCACCATGCTCAGAGCGCAAGAGGATACTCCCGGCATTGTTGAGGCGAAGCACATAGGCGCCGTTCAGTGGGTTTACACCCAAACGAAACAGCACCTCGGCTATCCTGAAGCATTTATTCGCCATGATATCGAAGGGCGCGTAGAAGCTGAACTCCACTTTGATGCCGATGGAAGGCTAGGGAAAATCAGGGCGCAATCTCTCTCTCCTTTCTTGAGAGTGTACGTGTATCGCCTACTAGAGCGCTCCCTGCAAAGCCCCATTCCAAGGGAGCTCCTAAAATCACAAACAGAGTTAGACCTCATCTGCTATTTCAATTTTCAGCGCGTAGAAAGTGAAGTTGCCATCGGAATGAAACGAGTTTCCCCGATCTTGGGCAATAAACTTTTTTTTGAAGAGAGCCATTTAAAATCGAAATTAGCCTGGTCCGCGGGACCCATCTCCGGATTTTTCCTGGTGCCTGCTGTCGCTCTAGATCCACTCTGGCTGCTGCATAAAGCGAAGACAATGGACGAAGATGAAGAGCTGCAACGCTATCGCGACGATCCTATTTTCAGTACACAAGGCTAAAGAATACTATTGTCGATGAGTCTCGTTTTTCCCAAGAATCCAGCGATCGCGATCACGGCTTGGTCCTTCACGGTTTCGATTTTTTCTAAGTCAGGGTAGCTTAAAATTTCTAGGTACTGCAATTCGAACTCCGGCACGCGGGCTAACTCTTGTTCTGCTGCCAAGGAGAGTTCAGCCACTTCAGTTTCCCCTTGTTGGTGCAAGAGTTCTACTGCTTGAAGGGCGCGATAGATCACTAATGATTTTTTTCGCTCGGTAGCACTTAAATAACGGTTTCGGGAACTCATGGCGAGCCCATCCTTTTCTCGGATAGTGGGGCAAATAACCAGCTCCACTGGAGAGCCGAAATCCTTCACCATGCGTAGGAGCACGAGGCATTGCTGAATATCTTTTTGACCAAAATAGGCGCGGGTTGGCTCGATTAAATTAAAAAGGCGATTCACCACAGTGGTAACGCCACGAAAATGCCCCGGACGAAACTTTCCACAAAGCGGCTCTGCCACTTTTCCTACTTCGATATAGGTTTGAAATCCTAGCGGGTACATTTCCTCCGCGCTGGGAGCAAACACAAGATCCACCCCAGAGGCTTCTGCAATTTTGCAATCCTCTGGAAGAGTGCGCGGGTATTTGGAGAAATCCTCGTTCACTCCGAACTGAGTGGGATTCACAAAAATAGAAAGCACTACGAAATCATTATTCTCTCGCGCCTCTCGCATCAGCGAAGCATGCCCCTCATGAAGAGCCCCCATCGTGGGCACGAAGCCAATGCTTTTCTGTGATTTTTTGTGCGAAGCAATTTCTTCGCGAAGCTCCGCGAGCGAGTGAACGAGCTTCAAGACATCTTTCCTTGTAGCTCATTGGCGCGGAGTAAAATTTCACGGGCCAATACTTCTTTTTTTGCTTTCGCTAGAGGCACCGGCTCTGCAATTTTCGAAAAAAGAAGAATTTCATTCTGTTCCACATCGAAGCCAATATCTTTTCGGGATACATTATTGAAGGCGAGCAGGTCTAAATTTTTCTTTTCTAATTTCTCACGGGCCTTTTTAAATTCCACTTCGCTCTCGCCCACTTCGGCAGCAAAGCCCACGAACACTTGGTTAGAGCGCTTGCGGCGGCCTAACTCTGCCAATACATCCGTAGAAGCTCTGAGTTGTAAATCGAGGGTGCCTTCACGGCGAATTTTCCCTTCACTCACCTCGTGAGGAGCAAAGTCTGCCACGGCAGCAGTGGCCACCACAAAATCAGCCTCATCAAATGCATCTAGTGCGGCAGCCAGCATTTGATCGCCAGTTTCCACGGCAATGGATTTTCCTGTGGGAGATTTCTGAAATCGCTCCTCTACCGGGCCACTCACAAAAATCACCTTCGCTCCCAGCGCACTCGCGGCAGTAGCCACAGCGTGGCCCATGCGTCCGCTAGAGCGATTCGAGATAAAGCGGATGCTATCGATATAGTTGCGCGTGGGGCCGGAAGTGATAAGCACCGTTTTTCCGGCTAAAGGTTTTGCTGTAGAATCCTGCAAAAGAGTAATCGCGCGCGCAAAAATTTGAGCAGGCTCTGCCATCTTGCCCGCACCCTCTTCACCACAGGCGAGTAGGCCTTCCACGGGATCTACGGAGTGATAGCCTCGCTCGAGTAGCACGGAGAAATTTTCTCGGGTCACGGGAGCATCCCACATACGCGTATTCATAGCTGGCGCTAAGAGAACAGGCCCCTGAAAGGCGAGCAGCTCGGTGAGTAAAGCATCGTCTGCCATTCCCGCGCGAGCCTTCGCTAAAAAATTGGCTGTCGCAGGGGCGATCACAAAGAGATCCCCCCAGCGGGCGAGATCAATATGTGAAGTAGCACTTAAATCGGAGGTGCCTTGCGCAAGCGAGCGCAGCACTGGATAGCCAGTCAGTGAATGAAAAGTGAGCGCGCCCACAAATTGCTCTGCATGAGCCGTCATCACCACGCGCACTTCATGGCCTGCCTTGATGAAGTTGCGAGCAAGCTCACAGGCTTTGTAGGCAGCAATGCCACCAGTAACGCCAAGAATGATTTTATAGCTTGGTGCTGAGTGCATAGAGACCCTCCAGGCTTAGTTTCGGCGCAAAGTGGGTAACGAGTCGCGCGCGCGTAGAAAGAAACTTCGAAAATCCACCGGTCGCAATCACCGCAGTTTGCATAGGCAATTTTCGCTCTTCAAATATACGCATCACCATACCATCCACCATCGCCGCAAAGCCATGCACCACACCACTGCGCATCGCTGTCTCTGTATTATAGCCAATCACAGGAGAATGTTTGTCTAGCTCGATGCGCGGGAGTTGCGCGGTCTTCGCAAGCAAGGCCTCAAAAGAAATCCCAACTCCGGGTGCAATCACGCCGCCAGGAAAACGCTTTTTCTCCATGCCTTCTAGCACATCAAGTTTAGTTGCCGTGCCTGCATCAATCACGATGGCGTAGGCGCCAAAACGTATCGCGCCTTCCAAATTAGCAAGGCGATCATGGCCCGTTTTTTCCGGTTGCTCTGTTTCGATCGCAAAACTCCAGGGAGATTTTTCACTTGCCACATGCACACAATCGGATTTTTTATTCACCAATTCCAAAACTTTTTCGAGGCGTGCGGGCACCACAGAGGAAATCACAATTTTCTCGTAACGAGTTTCGAGCAAGCTTGGCAATTTCAGAAAATCACCTTGGCTTGGTTCGCGAGTGTCGCCCAGGATTTTCCCATCCAAGGAAAAACTCGCGGCCTTAGTATCTGTATTACCGATATCGATGGTGAGGATCACGATTTTGTTTCCTGAATATAAGCAGCTGCGGATTCGCGCACGATGGATTTTAGATCAGCGCGCACTTTGGCAAACTTGGGCGATTTGCCAGGGCTAAAGCCCAGCACATCATTGATCACTAACACTTCGCCATCGCATACTTTACCAGCCCCAATGCCGATGGTGAGGCAATTTACACTCGCTGTGATCTCCGCCGCTAAATTTTCTTCCACGCATTCCAGCACAAAGGAAAAACAGCCAGCTCCTTCCAAGGCTTTCGCTTCTCTGAGGAGGCGCTCTCGATCACTCTCGGTTTTTCCGTGGGTATAGTAGCCACCCATCTGGTTTACGGATTGGGGTGTGAGACCGATATGGCCCATCACCGGAATACCAGCCTCGGTGAGGCGACGTATTGTCTCAATCATACTTGGATAAGCGCCCTCTAGCTTTACTGCTTGCGCACCCGCCTCCGCGAGACAGCGACCCGCATTTTTCAGCGCTTCCTCTGCAGAAACTTGATAGCTCATGAAAGGTAAATCGGTAACGACAAGGGCCCGTTTTGATCCGCGCACTACGGCTCCCGTATGGGCGAGCATCATTTCCATCGTTACCGGCAAAGTAGAATCAAAACCGTAGACCACATTGCCCAAGGAATCGCCCACGAGCAAAATATCTGCGCCCGCTTCATCGAGGCAGCTCGCCGTCACCACATCATAGGCGGTGAGCATGGCCACTCGCTCTTGCTTCTTCATCGCCTTTAGGGTGCGGAGAGTGTGACGGCCAGAAAAAGTTTGTATGCTCATCCAATTCTTCCTTCGCGATTTTTGTCCGCGATACTTGATTCCCAGTTTTTTAAATTCTGCTTTGTAATGGGGCGCCCGGCGCGACTCTCTTCACTTAAGCTCTTCGCAAAAGATCCGTCTTCAATTTTCGCCCAGAGCGTCTCTAAAGATTCTTGCAACTGAGCCTTCGGTAATACCGTCTCTGCCGCCTGAAATCCGCCAAACTTTGCCGCTGTGCTTATCTTCTGAAACATGCCGTGCATTCCGTGATCCACCATCATGTCCACGATCAATTTTAGTTCATTGAGACATTCATAAGTGGCTACTCGCGGATCCATGCCCTTCGCCACCAAAAATTTTACGGATTCTTCCACAAGGCGCGGCACCGGACCACAAAGCACCGCCTGTTCACTCAATAAATCTACTTTAGTCTCGTCTAAAAAGCTCGAACGTACCGTGCCCACGCGATCTAATCCCAAACCTTTGGCTACAAGATCCGCAGCGGCCCAAGCTTGTCCGGAAGCATCTTGCTGCACGCCTAAAACTCCGAGCACTCCGCTACCGCGCAGAAAATTTTCCCTGAGTTTTGTTCCGATGCCTTTAGGGGCCACGAGAATCACATCATCCGCCGCTGAAAATGGCAGCTTGCCGTAAGCCACGCTAAAGCCATGAGCGAAGAGAAAACTCCGCGGCTGCTTCATTTTAGGTTCGGCGAGATAGGTGAGAAAGAAATCGCCTATTGCTTCATCAGGCAGGAGAATTGCGATGAGTCCGCGCACGGAGTTTAGTTCGCGAGGAGAAAGAGGAGTAAAACCGTCAGCTTGCGCGGTTTTCATCCCCGCGCCATCTTCGCGGCCGGAAACTCTCACAGTAAAGCCAGAATCCCGCAGATTCGCGGCCCAAGCCTTACCTTGATTTCCATATCCTATTAGAGTAATTTCCGACTGCATAAGGAAAGCTTTCTACCAGGGAAACCCATGCTCCTCAATGTTCTAAAGGCAAAGATTCACCGAGCTCAAATCACTGAGGCTAATTTAGCCTATGAGGGCAGTATTACCATTGATAAGAGCATCCTGGAAGCCGCAGGAATTTATGCCCATGAGCAGGTGCACGTGGTGGACATTGAAAATGGCTCGCGCTTCGTGACCTATGTGATCGAAGGCAAGCCCGGATCTGGCGTATTCTGCGTGAATGGCGCCGCTGCAAGGCTCGTAACCCCGGGCGACAAGATCATCGTAATCGCCTATTGCCAGCTCACCCCGGAAGAATTCAAGGATTTCCGACCACGCGTGGCCTTGATAGGCGATAAAAACACTTTGAAAGATGCCTATTCCTTGAAACCAGGCGAGCCCATTGATGCCGGGGGCGCGCTCTCGCGAGCCTAATGCTCTATCTCGTAGCCTTTATTGCTGTGCTCGGTTTTGCCACTAGTGCGATTTTCGGTGTGCTTTTACTGAAACGCAATAAGCCCGATCCCCAGGCCGATGCCGCCCGCAATCAATTCCTGCTCCTCCAGCAGCAGATGCAAAATAACCTGCAAAATGACCTAAAAAATCTCCGCGAAGAGCTCTCCCAAGGCATGATCGATAGCGTGCGCCAAAATCGGGAGCAAGTGGGCATGCTCACCCAGCAGCTCAACGAGCGCATGAAGGAAACCTCCAGCACCCTACAAAGCACCCAAACCAGCGTGGGCGAACGCTTGGATAATGCGGCTCGCGTGGTAGGCGAATTACAACGCAAACTCGGCGGGCTCGAAGAATCTAATAAGCGCATTTTTGAGCTCGGCCAAGGCTTGAGCGAACTAAAAGATATTTTGAAAAACCCTAAGCTCCGGGGAAATATGGGCGAGTTTTTTTTGGAAGATTTGCTCCGCCAAATTTTACCGCCTGACCATTACCATACTCAGCACGAGTTTCGCTCTGGGGAAAAAGTTGATGTGGTAATTCGCTTCGGTGATTCGCTCGTTTCCATCGATTCAAAATTCCCACTTGCCCTTTTTCTGCTTGGAAATCACAACTTCGTTATCGCCAGGGAGTTTTGCCTCTGCCTGTATAATCCCCTTCAACGCCTGCAACTGCCAATCGTTAAGGGCACCAGCTAAGGCAAGGTCGGTATAAGACAGCGCGACTTCATCTTTTCGCGCCATTTGCTGTGGGCTCTGTCCGGGCATCTTAATTGCTCCTTTTACTAATTTGTTTTCGTGAACCGGCTCGTTAATTAATTGCCGGGAAATACTAATTGCGGTCTGAATTCAACAATTTGTTATGCGCGCCCCATGTCGGACTGGAACGTGTTGAAACACTCATAAGGATTTTCTTTGTCGTACTTGATTGCTTCACCCTTTTTCACAACCGGCTTTCCAGGATTCTCCGCTACTGAGTGGCCACCGGGGGAACGAGTCAGAGCGTCCATCTTCGCTGCAAGTTCATCACTCTGCTTTTTCAGCTCTGCGATTTGTGTGTCTTTTTCGTCGTCGGCTTTCTCTGCTCCGTTTGCGCCAGCGGCTTTTGTTTCAGCCTCGGCCTTTTCCGCCTGAAGCTTGTCAATAAACTCTATGGCCTTGTTGAGTTTTTCCTTCAGGTCGGATTTTTCAGCCTCA
>CAIPTA010000044.1 GCA_903867855.1 Oligoflexia bacterium
CTGTTACGTGCTCGAGTTTTTCTGTGAACGTTTCCGTTGCGGGCACGATATGAAGATTTGGATGTTGCTCCCAAACTTTTCGAATCTTGTCGTCGATTTGTGCCGCCTGTTCCGGTGTTTCGATTCGCATCGGGTTACTGAGATTATTATAGCCGAGCCCAGCGGAGGGCGTGCATAGGTGAATTACTGTGGAGTAGCGAGCCATAATATCTTTCCGAGTGGATCCGATCGCGGCATAGAAAGCATCTTCTCCCTCAGGCCAATACGCTGCTCCATCCACGATTCCGCGATCACAAATACCAATGATGCTGGAGCCTTCTTCTAGCACATAGCGCTCTAGCTCCTCTTGCACTCTGGCAATAGCTCGTTGAGCCGCACGTATACTGATGGGATTAGGAAAGCGAGGAAAGCCGCCAGAGTACACAATGCTAGCGGCTTCTGGGAGAATCGAGGTGCCCTTGGGGAAGATCTGCCTGGCGGCTTCCATTACGGCTGTTTTACCAGCACCTGGGCCGCCCGTGAGCACGATGAAGTTACATTCTTTGCCCGCATTTTTCATGGTTAGTGCTTAGATTGCAGGTCTACGTAATCAGCGAGGATATTGAGCGCCTCGTTGATTTGCGGACGGCTTCTCTCTTTCACTAGTTCCTTTGGAGCTTTCTTTTTATCTTTCTTCAGCTGTTCTTGGTCTTCCTTACGGAGATCAGCCAACTTCACTTTGCCTTTGTGATCCTCCATTTGCTTAAGTTCTTTTCTGATTTCAGCAAATTCCGTGCTCTTCTCTACGCGCTCCTTGGAAAGAGCTTGGAGTTTCTTTGCTTCGTCTGCCGTAACCACATGCCATAGCGTGCCGGCTCCTGCAGAAGGAGAAACGAAGGGCGGGATTGATTCTGGGGGGAGAGAGTTATCGAGAAACTTCTCGCCAAGATCATCCGAGGAAAAAAGATTTGGGAACGATACATCAGAAATTACTCCGCGGTGCTGAGTGGAGTTTCCGCCGGGAATGAAAAAGAGTCCGGTGGTAACTTTCAGAATTCCGAAATCACCCTCTAGAGGAAGCACTGCTTGCACAGAACCCTTACCGTAGGTTTGATCACCGCCAACGATGAGGGCGCGGTGATAGTCTTGTAGTGCTCCGGCCACAATCTCGGAGGCAGATGCGGATAGGCGGCTCGTGAGCACCACTAGCGGACCATCATACTGCACCGTTGGATCTTCATCCGCTAGTGCTTGCACATCGTGATGCGAATCGCGAGTGGCTACGATATTGCCAGTGCCGATGAATAGGCCTGCAATTTTCACTGCTTCATCGAGAAGGCCGCCGCCATTCTGCGAAAGGTCGAGAATGAGCCCATCTACTTTTTTCTTCTTCACTTCGGCGAGTGCCTTGGCCACATCACGGTAGCAAGAGCGAGATTCGTGTCCGGGGCCGCCATCGCCGTAGAAGCCTGGTAATTCAAGACGGGCGAGGTGTAGGGTTTTATTACCCACTTTGCGATCGTAGTATTCCATCTGCGCGGCTTGATCTTCCAGCTGCACCTTGGAGCGTTTTAGCGACACTTTGAAGCGATGGATTTTCGGTTGTGCGCGCATAATTGTGAGGCGCACCGTGGTTCCTGCTTTACCGCGAATTTTTTGCACAACATCGCGGAGGTCTTCATCGATCACATTGTCCATTGGGCCGGAAGTGCCTTGGCCAACAGCAATGATTTTATCCTTAGGTTGCAATTGCTTTGAGCGTGCAGCTGCGCCACCAGGAATCAGCTCTTGAATTACGGTGAATCCATCATCAGAGCCGAGAGAGGCACCAATTCCCTCTAAGGACAGCCCCATTTGAATGCGGAAGTCTTCCGTGGCTTCTGGGCTCAAATAGTTGGAGTGAGGGTCGAGCGCGCCGGCGAAGGAGTTCACCGCATAGTCATAAAGATCAGAAACTTTTAATTGCTCCATGCGCTTCACCACTAATTCGTAGCGGTGAACGAGCTGTTTCTTTGCATCAGGAAGTTTTAAGTCGGTGAGCATATAATTTGAGATTTGAAAGTGAATCTGGGCTAGCTCGCGCTGTTTCGCCTCATTTTCGTTGGCTACATAGCTGCGTTTTTCGGCGTCCAAAATAATTTCGGCATTTTCATCCAGTTTATACTTCGAGCCGAGCACTTCCTTTGCATAGGCAAGCTCAGCCTTAGCGCGGTTGATGAGCACTGGCTTGATGGATTGCATTCCTGTGCAATCTGGGTGGTCGAGATTTTGAAAGAAATCCGTAATTTTTTGTTTATAGTCATCCACATCGCTTTGAAACAGGATGGTTTTCGAAGGGTCAACGTGCTTGATCATCTGCTCGGCGGCCTTTTCGTTTAGGCTTTTATCTTGGGATCTGCCCGAAACATGCGCCCTTAATAGGGCTTTCGACAGGATCGGAATCATCTGACATCGTATCGCCGGCGCCTCCGAGGCCTCAGAAACACTGAAGCTTGCCAAGAGTGATGTAAGAAGAAGGCCCGTAAGAATATTACAAAGTTTAATCATTTCCTCAGGATACGCCTGCTTTTGGGGAAGCTCAATTGGCGAAAAAGATTCTTTTCGAACGGGGTTGACCTGCTAGCGTTTGAAAGGATATGACATCATGGGTTAAACATTAATGCTTTGGGAGGAGCGGTTAAACATGAAAAAAGTAATGGTTGCGAGTCTTTTGAGTGGGGTGTTTTTTATAACAAATCAAGCGCATGCTGCGAAGCAAGGTAATCCAGCATTGCAAGTAGGATCGGTATCCATTCGGGAAGTGGAGCCAACAGCAGCTGAAATTTATGAAGATCTTTTGAATGCGGCAACGCCAGCAGGAAAGCAGACACCAAAGCCGACGCCAGCGCCTGCAACGAAACCAGCGCCAGCACCCGCTACAACACCGGCTGCACCAGCTCCAGTGATTAACGATAACTCGGGAATTATCGATCCATCGTCTAACGGAGACGCAGGCTTCTCGTTTGATCTCAATGATGTGCTGACAATTGGTCAGAAAATTTACGATATCGTGAAAGAAAACCAGCCTGTAGTAACCATCAAGCGAGCCCTGGTAAGTGTGGTGCCTGGAGGCGCAACGGATTGGACTCAACTACAAGGTTGGAAAGCGCCTATGACAAAAGTGCTCGAAGTAGATGTTAAAAACCTCTACGGCGCTACTACCGTGTACCTTCGCTTGAAAGTAACGGCGAACTACGGTGGAAATGCGAAGGGTGTGGGTCACTACTTGGCGAACGTGAACATGGTGCCAACACAGGTAAGCGCTTCTTGGGGTTACAATGTGGATGTTTCTGTGGAAGCAGCTAACGGCGTAAATTCTGGAACTTCCGATGATCCAATCGCTGGATTAGGTTTAGACATTCGCTACCATGTGCACACTCTCTTGAGTGACCTCAATGGTGACCAAGACTACTGGCTCACTGGAGACGGTGGACTCAACGTAGTTCAATAATAGAATTACTCTGTAAATAAAAAAGGCGCCTCGACTATACGAGAGCGCCTTTTTTATTTGGTACGGGTTGTTTAGCGACAAATTTCCATTATTGCGTAAAGCACTACGGTTAATCCGAAGCCACAGCTGATCACCCCTTTAATGGTGGTGATGGGGCCTGTTTTTCCTTTGAGAGCATTGAACTCAAGGGCGGCAACAATCACACCCACTAGTATCCAATAGAGCATAAAGTTAGGGCTATCACTCAGGATCATAGGGAAGTGGCGTGCACCCACCATGAGGTAGAGCATAGGAATGGAGAAGAGAGTGTTCGTGCGGGAGGCGAGGCCTGCTTTTCCAGCGCATGCGGCCGCATTGGCGTGGCCTGGCTTTCCTTGTGCAGTAAGCACCGCATTTTCAATCACCACTTTTTGATTTGGCCAAATCACTAGCCAAACATTGAGGAACATAATGGTTGCGAGTAGCATTCCGGTGAGAATGATTTCTCCGTAGGCAGAGGAGAATTGGCCCATGCCACCTTGTTGACCAGTGATCGCAATTTGCGCCAAACCAGTGATGAAGGTCCAAAGAGCTCCGTAGCGAAACCACCAAAGGGCCCGCGGGAGTAGTTTTTGAGTAGCATTGGATTTTGTTGTCGCGTCGGTTTCAGCGAAAAATGCCCCTTGCATAAAGTTGAAATAATAGAGTGTTCCTATCCAAATGAGACCTGCGAAAACGTGTAAGTAGCGCAGTAGAAATAGAAATCCGCCGATCGTGAAAAGGGAAAGACCCATCGTAAACCCCCAAAATAATGTATTAAGTAGAGTATATACTACGGCATTTATAGTCCCGCGCAAGCCTATTCCCCCACTCAAGCAGTTGCGGGCATTTGCCGAAAAGTGGATATGAGAAAAATAGCCTATTTATTTATTGCGGCGCTTCTAGTGGCAACGGTGGCAGAGGCGAAGCAGTATGAAACCTTCGACGGACAAATTTACAACGGTCTCTATTATCAGCGCATCGATATCATCGAGTGGGGCGAGCAAAATGGAGAACTCCCGCATATGGAGTTTCACATTTATTCGAAGGATAAGCCGATTGAGGTTACCGCAGTGCCAGGAAATAGTAGCGGTAAGCCCGTGTTATGGCTTTCTTATGACCTTAAATTTCGCGGAGAGAGAATTTGCAGAAAAGTAGTGGCTCCCGCCCACTTTCGAGAGGGGGATAAGCTCTACGCCTATAAGGATTCTAGCTTCCTAGAATATGACAATATTTTCTTCAGCACTCAGCAATTGAAAGGCAAGACAATGGTGCCCTATGAACAGGAGCCCTACCAGAGCTGTAGCGATGAAATGGCTTCAAATATGCCCGGCACAGAACCGGCGGCAAGCGCGCCAGCACGCGTGCCAGCTAACGCAAGCGCGCCAACTCCCAATCCCGTAACGGCTGCGCCCGCTGCTGCCAAGCCGAAGGGCGTGGGAGTAGACTACGACAACAGTGCTGTGCCATTCTCCTTCTAGGAGAATCTGCATGAAAAAAGTAACTCTATACACAACAACTTCTTGCCCCTATTGTGTGCGCGCCAAGGAGTTGCTGAAGCGTAAACAAATTCCTTTTACTGAAATCACCGTAGCCTGGGATGATGAACTTGCTTGGCAAGAAATGCAAAAGCGTTCAGGAATGAAAACGGTGCCTCAGATATTCTTCGGCGAAAAATGCATCGGTGGCTTCACAGATCTCGCGGCTATTGATGCTAAAGGCGAACTAGAAAGCGCTCTTAAGGACTAGTTTATTTGCCCTTCATGGTATTCGTCATGGCAGATCGGGCTTTTTCTTCGCCCAGAGCCTTGAATTCATCGGCTGCAGCCTTTTCCGTGATCATGAATTGGAATATTCTGCGCACCAACTCGGGCTGAATTTCTTGAGTGGCCTTCGGATTGGTGGAAACCTCATCAATATAATTGAAGGCATCTGCGGGTGACATATCTGTTCCCGTCTGCTTACCCACGCATAGACGGTCAAACAAATTTGCCATGTGCATGATTTGCGACATCTCGTCGATCTGTGCGCCGCGGATATGTTCGGGGAAACCGGATCCATCGTAGTTCTCATGGTGCTCTTTTACCATTCGATACACTCGCGGATTAAATTCTGTGCCGCTCTCTTTAAGAATCTCCACACTCGCCGCCACGTGTTTCTCATATTCACTGCGCTCTGAAGCGTTCCAATCGATTTCCTCTTTGGCGAGCACCTCAGGACGTATGCGAACGAGCCCGATATCGTGGAAGATAGAAGCGAGCGCAAGATCGCCAAGTGCCGTTTCATCGGAAATACCAATCGCTAGCGCGAACATTACCGCGATGGTGCCCACCATCACGCTATGTTCAAATTCCTCTTGTGAATTACGGAGGGCAAGAATTTCTTCGTAGATATTACTATTTTGGCTCGCAACTAATAGCACTTCATCGGCAATTTCTTTGCAGCGGCGCACGCCATCGGCTCTGGCTTCTTCGCCGCGAGTGGTAATTTTATTTAGGGAGCGCAAGAGATCTTGGCTTACGGCGGATAGAATTTTTGCTTTATCTTCCGTGTTTAACTCTTCATCTTCGAGAGTATCCTTTACTAGCAAAGCTTCTTCGGATTTTTCTACTTCCGCTTGCGGCTTCTTAACCTTATCTGCCATCTCGATTTGCTCTGGCGTATCGATTGGAGAAACATTTTTATCCACATAATCGAGATAGCTCTGGAAGGCTTCCTGAAAATTATTGGGCACCCATAGCTCGTTAAACTCTTTGCTGAGAAAGGCTTCATATTTCTTGATGCCTATTGGATCGCCAGGCAATCGAACAGGAACGAATCGATTATTGCGCTTTAAAAAAAGATAGAGCGGGAATGGCGCAGCATTCTCAGCACTGAGTTTTCTCAATGCGACAGAAAACATCTTTGTTTTATCTGCCTTCATGCCGTCCTTTTCTTGTTCAAGTTACTATCCTTGTCCATGAGTGATGCTAAGAGATTAGTCACTTTTTCAAAAGCCGAAAGCTCTACTTCATTGAAGACGTTGCGATTAGCAATTGGCCTCACATAGAAGTATCCCAAAAGTTTTTTATCTGATCCAACAGGTAGCGCAATTTCTTTCTTGAAGCCAGCTCCAGGTACAATTGTGGTACCTGCTGCCTTTTCCTCAATGCCGCTAGCGAGTATGGCAAAGGCCTCACCCTGCGGGGAGGCTTCTAAAATATAGGGTTCGCAAGAATCTATTGAACCGGCGATGGTGCGCAAGAGGTGCGGCGCTAATTCAGACCACTGATGCGACATACGGAACGCATCGCTAAAGGCTACGTAAATTGCAAGATAGGGGTTTTTTTCCTTGGCAAGGGCTTTAGGCTCTGGCTTATTGGTGCCTTTACTTTTTCGTCGCAGAAATCTCCCGGGTACTGGCTGAGGCTAAGCCTAAATTTTGATAAATGCCTAAAGCTCCACCGATAGAGATGGCTAATTGTACAATACCCCACTCTGCTTTAGTTAAAACTGCAGCAATCACAAAACCCTGAGCAACGCCAATTGCCATAGCAATGCCCCTTGAGATAAAACTAACTATTTGCCATTTACCTAAGTCCTTCATAGTTTTATTTAACCAAAATATCCCCTAAATATAAATTGCGAGTACGGATCTTGTTAGACATACCAATAAAAACCCGATAAGTTCCGCTGCCCATATACTGCGGTAGTGCCATGTCCACATTCTCTATATAATACGCTCCGGTATCCCATTCTTCGGGCTCGGAAATTGCAAAAGAAGGTAAA
>CAIPTA010000045.1 GCA_903867855.1 Oligoflexia bacterium
CGTAATCGTGCCATTACCTTGGTTACGGCCCTTTTATTATTTATTGGAAGTCTCTATATTGCGAAGCTCATTCCTTCGGAGATGATGCCGCCGCAAGATCAATCGATGGTGATGATTCGTTTCAAATTACCAGTGAGCACCTCGTTACCAGTCACAAATAAGCGCGCCATGGAGTTAGAGAATTTCTTTTTGAAACAAACTGAAGTGAGTGGTGTATTCAGCGCGGTGGGTGGTTTTGGTGGCGATGCGGTGAATTCCGGGCAACTCGTTATTTCCCTCGTAGATAAGGGCAAGCGAAAACTTTCTCAGTCGGAGCTGATCAATAAATGGCGGGCAGATCTCCGCACGGTGCTGGTGCTGAAAGATGGTATGCCACAAGAATCCGGATTCCATGAGAGATCGGGAGATAAAAAAGGAAAGAGTGGAGGGCGCGGTGGGAAAGGCGTCGGCGGGATGACCTATAATGGCATGCAGGTTGTTTTCCAAGATCTCTCTACAAGAGGATTCGCTCCTACTCGCGGTTATCCTGTGGAGTTTATTATTCAGGGGCCGAATTGGGAAAAGCTCCAGGCGATCACTAGCTCCATGATTGAGGCGATGACGAAAACAGACTATGTGGTTGATGTGAATACCGATGTTCAGCAGGGAATGCCAGAGGTGCAAATTATTCCGAATCGCGAAAAAATGGCGAAACGAGGCGTTTCACTAACCACGGTGACTGGCGTGATCAATGCCTTGATGGGAGGAGCGCTCATCAATAAGGAAAACTCCTATCAAAAGGCGGGTCATCGTATTCAAATTGAAATGAAGTTGTTGGCAGAGCAAAGAGAGTCGGTACCAGATCTAGAGAGGGTGGTGCTAAGAAATAATCGCGGCGAAACTGTGCGGCTCTCCGAAGTGGTGGATAAGCAAATTCGGCCGAGCCTAACCTTAATCTCGCGCTTGAATCGCTCTCGGGCAATTACAGTATATGGCAATCCCGCGCCGGGGCACTCTCAGCAAGAAGCCATCCAGAAAACAGAAAAGCTAGCGCGTTCTTTGCTACCACCAGGATATAGCCTAAAAATGGTGGGGAGTTCTAAGAGCTTTAGTGAATCCATGAATAGCTTGGTCTACGCGCTACTATTTGGGATTCTGGTTTCCTATATGGTTCTCGCCTCACAATTTAATAGTTTCATTCATCCGGTTACCGTTTTGATGGCGCTGCCTTTTAGTTTTTCCGGGGCTTTCCTTGCATTACTTCTACTGCACCAATCTATAAACATATATAGTTTTATCGGTTTTATCCTACTGATGGGTATTGTGAAGAAAAATTCGATTCTGCTAGTTGATTTCACCAATCAAATGCGTGCTCTTGGTAATGAACCCAATGGCGCCCTAATTAAGGCTTGCCCTGTGCGGCTCCGCCCAATTTTGATGACCTCCATCGCTACAATTGCAGGTGCCCTTCCAGAAGCCCTCTCGATCGGACCTGGCTCAGAAACAACGATTCCCATGGCAACCGCCATTATCGGCGGTGTAATTGCCTCTACTTTTCTCACTCTCTTTGTTGTGCCTTGTGTGTATAGTGTAATTTCTCGCTTCGAATCCACTGATCCACTTGAGGTGGCGGAGCGAGCCAAGTCAGCTGAAATGATAGAAGGAGTATCAAGCGTATGAAGAAAATAATATTGCTTTGTTTGTTTTTGAGTCTCTCTAGTACAAGAGCTTTCGCAGCGGGAGATCATGTTTCCGTGGGCGCAGGTTTAATCAATTTCCCCACACCATCGAAAACCTATTTCGAATTGAGCTTAGAATATGAACATCGCTATGATGCCTACTTTGGATTGGGTGGCTTTGGCAGCTATGTGTTTTCCACTCCCGCCATTACGATTCTTGGCGTTCCTGAGGTTTTCTTTCATCCCATGGCAGGAACGTGGGTAATCACGGCTTCTCCCATTTTTCAATTTTATAGTGGAAATACGGATACCGGAGTGCGCCTAGGCACTCGCTTTCGTCTACCCGCCGGACTTTTCACCCTATTGCCCTCTGTGGCCGTTGATTTCATCAATGGAGTGCACCAATATACCTTTGGCCTAGGGATCGGATTCTAAATGAGCTATAGATAGAGCGTGTTCTTTCTCGATCGCTTCTACGATATTTTGCTCTCCGTATATCTCTACAATGAGAAGCGCGGTTATACGTATCTTGAGCAGTTGTTAGGAGCCTTTCAAGAGAGTTTTCCTGCCGAAAAACAAATCATCGCTTCGATTGCAAAGCATGCTGGCGATGAGCGGCGACACTATGCACTTTTTCAAGAGTATTTTCGTGAGCAAAATAGAGCCGCATTTTTGGTAAGCAGTTGGTGTGGCTATTGCGATCAGATGGTGAGCTGTATCTTTGGGAAGACAATTGATCAATTAGACCCGAATGCGATTGTGCATGAGCAGCAGAAGTTTTTTCAACTTTGCCGCCTCATCATGATCACTGAAATGCGCGGAATGAAACAAGTTAGATTGATCTTGAAAAATCCCTTGATTAAGAATCGTCCTGAGCTAACAAAAATTTTTCGAGTGGTGGAGAGGGATGAGCCTTCTCATTGCTATCCCTATCAAGCTTGGTTACGGAAGCATGGCCAGCACGAGCCCTCGAAAAAAGAATACCTAGCGGATTGCTTCGTGCACTATTCTCTAATGCTGGTGAAGCTTCCGCTATTGTATTGCAATCCCTTTCTTCGGCGCATTAATACTTAACGCTGCATCCATAGGATTTCGTATTGGCCACCGTAACGGGTTTTCCAGCTAGCACTTCATTTAATGCCATTCGCACATAATTCTTCGCGGTTTTCACATCTGCTGCATCTGCCGATGGAGTATCATCGATGGCGCCGGCATACACTACTTTACCTTCAGCATTGATCACAAACATATGTGGGGTAGTTTGGGCTCCGAAAAGTTTTCCTGTTATGCCTTTTGGATCTAAGAGGAATTTCGTGGCATTCGATTTATGAGCGATACGATCTTGTTCCGCTTGCTTTGGGCTAGAGAAGCCTTGTTTGCCTTCCGCCGAAGAAACGATGGATAGCCACACCACGCCTTTTTGCGTAAATTCCTTCTGTAGTTTTTGCATATTCTCGCTATTGTAGTGCTTCTTAACAAAGGGGCAGCCAAAGTTCGTCCACTCCAAGACGATAAGTTTTCCTTTATAGTCGGATAAGTGAACAGTTTCCCCTTGGCTCGACTGCGCAGAAAAATCCGGTGCTACTTCACCTGGCAGAACGCCGGCATGAGCATTTAGTGTAACAAAGAGGGCAAATAAGACCTTAAACATCGTTGACTCCTTTAGATGATTTGAGTTCAGTTTAGTCTAGCATGAATTTCTGGAGATTGCTGCGTGTGCTGCAGAAGGAACTGTTGAAGTTTACGATAAAAATCTATACAACTTTGGTATGAAAAATTTAACCGTATTTCCCGTCCTGATCAGCTCCATCCTCTTCGCCTGTGCTGGTAAATCAACCACGGAAACCAAAATGCAAGCTTCCGCAGCTCCTAATTTAACTATGGCAGAGGCTGCACTGCGATCTCAGCAAGTGAGTGATGTTCGCTACAAGCTTGCCATCGATTTAACTCAAAAGGAAAGCTTCGCGGGAGAGGAGCAAATTGAATTTAAATGGCTTGGATCGAAAGAAAATTTACGAGTCGATTTTTTTCAAGGAGAAGTGCAA
>CAIPTA010000046.1 GCA_903867855.1 Oligoflexia bacterium
AACGATTTCGTATAAATAATTAGTTAGATCTTGATTAACCGCTTGGATAGTTTGTAGCGCTGAATCAATAATTTGTTGATTAGACGTGGCAATTGAGTTTACTAATTTACTTGCATTTTCAGAATTAAGATTGGCAGCAAAATTAAAATTTGGTGCAGTAAATGCCTTAAATTGATTGGTAGGTTGCGTCTCAATCGTTGGGGGTTTTACGGCTTGCGTTTGCGCAACTGACTCTTGATGAACCTTTTCTTCTACTACAGTAGGTTTTGGATTCGTGCCGCTGCAGGCCGTAAGCGCTGCTAGGGCAATGAAAAATAAAAAAAAGAATCTTGTTCGCATAAGTTTTCCGAGCATACTCATGCTCCAGAAAAAGTGCCAGATTTCTTAATAGAAGGAAGTGATCGTAGCTACGCCGGAATGGAGCTCTACATCAAGATCAAAGTGGCCTTGAGATATTCCATTGCTCATCGGGCTATTGAGAAATAAATAGAGGGTTTTGGAGATTGGGTTGCCGTTTTTGTAGTCCACATACTCCTCCGTGGTTAAGAATTTTCTGATTGGAATTTCTACGCTTGCTGTTCGGATGATTTTCCCGCCGATAAAGCTCGCTCCCCAGGATGTGGTGGTGAAGAGAGTCCAATACTGGGCTTCCAAGGCGGAGGTTTCAGTTTGTCTTTCAAAAATATAACTTAAAGATCCATCGGCTTTTTCGGCACAACGATAAAAACTATCATCGATCGATACGATTAAGAATCTACCTTCGATGCGTGCAGTTGGATTAAAGAAGCGAAAGCTAATGGTATCGAGATCTTCAAAAGTTTCACAGCTTGCATCGCCGCCAGTAAGGGATACGGGGTTTGGATTAGCCCAAGCGGCGGAGTGGAAGGTTAACGCGAATAGAAAAGTGCAAAGGATACGCAACATCCGAGGAGCTCCTGAAGATCTTATCCATCAATAGTACAATACGATGCAGGCTTACATGCAAGTGTAATCTTCGCTATACTAACGCTCATGAAACAAAGGCTACAATTTTTATTCCATCTGGGGCTGCGTTCCATTGTTGCAGCGTTTATTTTACTCCTCTCCCTGCTCTGCATTTTGATGAGCTCCTCGAATTCCACGGAAAATCGAGCTGATTTTCTACATAAGGTTCTTGGGTTTACTGTCTCGGCGGAGAACTGGTTTTACGAAATGCGAAATGCTCATATGTATGAGCACTCCACGAAAGCGCCTGGCTTAGTGCTAGTAAAAATCGACGATGCGGCTCTGCAATCCGTGGGGCGCTGGCCGTGGTCGCGAGCGAAAATGGCAGAATTAACCAGGCGTCTGGATCATTTGGGCGCGAAGGTGATCGCTTTCGATATTTTCTTTTCTGAAAAGGAAAGTGCGGAGGCTGATGGAGCTTTTGCAGCAGCGATTAAAGAGTTTCAAGCGAAGAAACACCATCAGGTGCTCAGCGGTTACAATATTGAAGAAACCAATAAGGAAAATCCAAATCTACCTGTAGAGCTTTATTTAAATGTGGTGAAGCACGGAATGGGCACTGAGAGTGCTGTTGGCCATGTGGAAGTGGATGCGCAAGCCTTTGTTATTCCGGAGTTAACGAATGCGGAAATCGGTCTTGGATTTATTAGCGCGAAACCAGATTATGATGGCGTGTTTCGGCGCTCTAGGCTTGTGGCAGCGATCGGCAGTGATTTTTTTCCTTCGCTGGGTTTCGCGGCGTTTTTGGCCCATATCAAAAATATTGAGAGCGATGGAGCCACGCTCGAAAAACAAAATAATACTCTCAATAAAGGCGATAGCTTAGACCTTTCTCTGATAGTGAGCCGTGCTGGGAAAGAGAGTCTGGTAGAACTAAACGCGCTCGGTGAATTGCCCGTGCGCTACTATGGGGCTGAGAAATCGTTTGAAACGATATCCGCCAAGGAAATATTCGAAGCCAAGAATCTTGATGATCCAAAGCTAAAGAATTTGTTTGCTGATAAAACTGTATTTGTTGGCTCCACAGCGTATGGTGCTAATGATTTGCGACATACTCCCGTGGATCCAACGATGCCCGGGGTCTATATGCACATGAATGTATTTCATATGCTAGACCAGAATTATTTCTATCGTTCTGATGATGTAAACTTACTCTTTAGTTTATTGCTATTTGTGGTGGGGATCGGAATTATTCTCTTAGCCTCAGTGTTGCGAGAGCCTCTGCTGGAGGCCGTTACGCTGGCATTTGTTGCCTTGTCGGCATTCTTTTTGGATAGATTTTATTTCAGCGCGAATGGTTATCTGATCCGACTCTTCTTTTGTGAACTATCTTTTTTATCG
>CAIPTA010000047.1 GCA_903867855.1 Oligoflexia bacterium
GATTTATGGAGATAACATCATAGCCGCAGGATGAATAAAGATTATTTATGCTTTGGCCTAGGATCGTATTTCGAAAGTGACCAATATGAAGTTGTTTTGCCACGTTTGGGCTGCCATATTCGATGAGAACTTTTTGTCCTCTGCCTGTCGAATTCTTGCCAAAATTTTCTTTTTGTTCCAGCACATTGGCAAGAATGCTAAGCGCGGCGGCGGCGCTCAATCGAAAGTTCACATAAGGGCCAGCGGCTTCCACACCAGAAAAATTAGCGCTCAGCTTGGAGCTTATACTTTGTGCGAGTTCCTTCGCGAGAAGAGGCGGCGCTTTCTTCTGTTGTTTAGCAAGTAGGAAGCAAGGAAAGGCTATATCGCCATGCTCAGGGCGTTGAGGCTTCTCCAGCAAATCGAGGATTTGCTTTGAAGAAAATTCGGGCAGAGCTAAATGGTTTTGCAATAGCTCTGCAATTTCTGTGCGATAGCGGATCATTCCGGTAATGATAGCAATGAAAAGCCTTGTATACAAAGAAGTATCTACCCCCGTTTACCCGCGAGCGTGAGGCCCTACTTCCGTGTAAAAAACTAGTAAAGTGCAAGCCCATTTCAACCGAAAGGGTGAGAGAGGCCTTGCTATGAATTTTCGTTTTTTACTCATTTTGCCGATTTTAAGCTTAGGAGCTTGCGCTCCCACTTCGCCCCTCGCCTGGTGGGATAGGGTAAATACGAAGGCCCATGAGTTGGTTCATGTGGAAGCTCAATATCGAATCCTCAAGACAGATCACGAGCGCCTTCAGGCCGATTACTACAAGCTGGAGCACGATTATCTTAGCCTGGTTGCCGAGAAGAGCACCAAGCAAGAAGTGCATGAAAATTTGGAATCTACCGGATCCAAGGCCGGGCGCAGCCCCGCCAGCATCACCTATCAAGTGCCACCGGGCATGATGCCAGAGCAGGAATTCGCCTTGGCCTTTGAGCATATGCGCGAGAAGCGCTTTGCAGAAGCCGCAGTTACTTTTGATGCCTTCCTTTGGATTCCCGAGGGCGCAGGCTTTCAAAGTGCTAACGCATTTTACTCGGCGGGAGTGGCTTGGTTCCAAGTGAAAAATTTGAAGAAGGCAAAGCAGTGTTTTTCTGAGGCGCTAGTGCGTGCTGAAGGGGATGAGCGAGCGAAAGTGGCTCATAAGGTAGACCTCTGGATGAGGGTTATCGACCGCAGCATGAGCAATAACAAGGAAGGTAAAGCGAGTCATGAAGAGAGCTAAATCGATATTACTTCTCAGCTTATTTTTATTTCCAATTAAATCCATTGCCGCGAATGAGGTGGTGGCTGTTGATTCCACTGGCGGGCCAGTAGTGGCTGGTAAATTATTGGAAACTGGATCTGCCTCTACAAGCTTTATTGATCAGTCAAATATGCATATAAAAATGGCACCTTTTTCCGTGGCCGAGTTTTCTCCTAAGGGGGAATTTCACTTGCTGCGCGGATCTGCCGTGCTTGATACAGAGCTAGAGAAGCATGCCTCCACCGCAGGAGCGGGAATTGGGTTTGTGGGTAAGCTAATTCTTTCTTTTGACCACAAAGAAAAGAGCACTTCCGCTTTTGTGATCGCCGGGCAAGCACGGTTAGAGAATCCCTTTCAGAATGATCACACGGTGATTGTGGATAAGAACCACGGCGCCACCATGGTAGTGGGGGATGTATATCCAACGCTACTTCGTCAGCTCGATCTTGCCTCTCTCGATACCTGGCTCGCAGGCTATGCGTGGAGTAAAGAAGATCGTGCTGGTTTCACGCAGAATATTGCGGCTCTAGGTGGAACGGAGAGCCCGAAGAAGCCTGAAACAAAGGCTTCCTTGCAGGATTACTATGGCACTTTAAATGTGCGGGAAGAACGTCCGGAGTATTATGAAAAGAAATTTAGCGATCCTGATAAGGTGATCGCGGATGCTGCGCAAAAGAAGAACAAAGAAAAAGAGCTCACGCCAGAAGAGGCCGCCCTAATTTCTTTGCCGAGCACGAAGGTGGATACCGACATGGGAATTCCTGTGGAGTTTTTATCCTCCAAAGAGCGTCAGGCCGAAATTTTTAAAAAACCGGAAGAAACAGCGCCTGCGCCGGTGAGAAAAATTGCTTCAGTGGCGAAGCCAAAGCTAGTGAAAGTGGAATCGAAAAAGCCAGTGAGCCTGGAGCCAGAAGTGGATACCGTAGTGGAACGCTTGCGATCCATTGCTTCAGGCAATCAACCAGCCATGCGTGCGCCAAGTAGCGTTGGAGCGAGCCCTGCCCAAAGTGGCGTACCCGATCCCGTTTACGATTTCTCCCAAAATTTCTAAGTTTGTGGAAAGCACGCCTCTCGATTACACTTAAAAGAGAGGGATTGTGCTTTCCATGGATGGAAAATCAGCAAAACTAATACTCTGTTTTCTGCTACTCAGTGTGGCACCTCGTGCTGCGCATGCTGCAGTGATCGAGCTCTCCGGCACCGGTTCCTATTCTAAATCTACATTTGCAGATGGTTTTTCGGGTTATTCCTCGAAAGAGCGTCGCTATTCGGCGAGCGTGGAGTTTAAATTTTCTGCGGTTTCTGGAATTGAATTTCAATACATGAATAGCACGTCCGAAGTGAGCTACCAGACGAATGTGGGCACAATCATCAACTACTATACGCCGATTAATATTGGCTATAAGGATGAGGTGTATAGCGTAAACTGGGTGCAGAATTTAGTTCCAAGTAAGTGGATGATTCAACCCTATGTAAAATTTGGCGGTGGGCGCTTAGTGAGGAAATACTCTGAGCTCTATCCTGAGTTTGGAACCGGACAAGTGATCCAGCAAAACTCGGTAACTGGTGTGGGTGCAGTAGGCATACGTATTTTCTTAACCCGTGCGTTTGCCTTAAAGGGTGAGTTTGAAACTTATGTGCCCAATTTTCATTATTCTCAATGGCAAACTAATGAGACTTTCTCTGCAGGACTTTCTTGGCTCTTCTAGTTCTCTTGATTCCTCTTTTTCTCTCCGCTTGCTCTAGCACCGCATATCTTGTAGATGCAGGGGTTGGTCAGTGGAAGCTCTTTAATCGCGAGCGTCCGGTGCAGGAAGTACTCGCCAGCCCCTATACTCCAAAAGCCACGAAAGACGCCATTCTCACCGTGATGAATGCGAAAAAGTTTGCGGTGGAAGGATTAGGATTAAAAGCCACAAAAAATTATTCTTCCTATGTTCAATTGGATGCGGAGTTCGTAAGCTGGGCCGTTTCCGCTTCCGACGCTCTAAAACTAGAAGAGAAAAAATGGAAATTTCCTATCGTGGGTGAAATTCCTTACCTCGGTTTTTTTCAAAAAGAGAAAGCGGAAAAATTTGCCAATAAGATGGCCGAGGCCAACCCTAAGCCCGATATTTGGATTCGCGGAGTACCCGCCTTCAGCTCCCTTGGCTGGTTTTCCGATCCTCTTTATAGCTCGATGATTATTGGCGGCGAGCGCGATATTGCGGATGTGGTGATTCATGAGAGCTTGCACGCCACGATTTGGGTTGGCGATAGTGTGGATTTCAATGAAAAGCTGGCGAACTTCGTGGGGCTCGAAGGCAGTTTGCGTTACTTGCAGCAGAATCATCCGGAAGAAGTGAATAAGGCGAAGAAGCTTGTGGCCGGGGAAAAAATTTTCGGACTCTTCATTCGCGATGCGATTAATCGCTATAAGGCGGAAGTGAAGAATATGGCGGACAAAGAAAATTTCTACGCTCATTTAGCAGACTATTATTCCGATTTTTTTCATAAGCAAAATGGGGATGCAGAAAAATTGCCGGCAAAATTTCTGCACTGGAATAATGCGGCTCTCTTGGCCTATGCCAATTACTATTCCGACTATGGAGTGTTCGAAGAGATGCTTGCCAAGTGCAACTCGGATCTTGCGAGGTTCGTGCGCTGGATTGAGAGAATTAGAAATGAACCGGGGCGCTTTGAGAGCGCCCCGGAAGAGAGTTTGAGAGAGAGAGTAAAAATAGAGTCTTGTGTGAACTAGTGTGCGTTCGAAATATCGATCGTATTGCTAGTTTGTACAAAGAGTTGTCCGCTCCAGGTGTGGGATTGGAACACTGCTTTGTAGCAAGATGGATAGTTGTTATAGAGCGAATTCACTCCCATACCGAAGTATACGCAGTAGAAATCGTTCAATGGGCTATTAACGTTGATTGTAGTTGGCACGCCTGGACTCAAGTATTGGCTGAAGTCTACAGTATTGCTCATCTCACCCACGAGTCCGTAGGTATAGTTGCTCGATTCATAGGTCGGAACAACTGTGGTGCCATTCACTGAGATCGAAACCTTAAGCATATCTGCTTGGCCCACGTTATTGCCTTGGTAGCTTCCAACTTTAAATTTTACTTTCAGCACGTTGTCCGTGGTGATGGCGGCGGTAGTATAGCTGCCTGTGCAAGTAGATCCGCAGCTGCCGAGGGTGCTGGTTAAATTGCCGCTTTGATAAACTTGGTTACCCGTCTGGCTAATCGAGTAAACGAGCAAAGGGGTATTGCCAATGCTGGTGCTCGTAGAAGTGGATGTCGATGTAGAGGTGCTTGGCGGCACTGGTATAGACGAAGTGCTCGTAGCTCCTGATACAGCATTGCCTGAACCTGTATTCGACGATTGCGACTTAGCTCCGCATGCACTGAGCATGGTGGCTAGGCCTATTAGTAGTAGTGCCTGTGGCACGATCTTGGTTTTCATAAATGTTCTCCTCTATTTCTCATTTGAACTGTCTCTCTCCTGACTATTAAGCAATGCTTGTGCCAGAGAAATGAGTTAAGAGGAAAACTTGCTAAGGGCTTGGTATTATAGAGAAGAAGCTCGCCAGTAGAGCCATCGAAGCCTAACTGACGAACTTTTAGACAGCCCTTAGTGTCGAGGAAAAAAACGGGTAGCTAAACTGTATACAGTGCGGCTGTCTTATTCCAATACAACTAGCTGGCCGCCCATATGAGCTGGGTGAAGCTGGCATTTCATGGTGAAAATCCCTGCTTTGTCGGCTTTGAACTCAACAACTTTTGGTTTGCCACTCTCCACTACTTCCATGATTTTATAGTCGGGGATTTCGAAACCGTGCACATTGCCGGCCTTATCGAGAATCTTATTTTCGAGGTTCAATTTCACGGTATCGCCCTTGTGCACCACGATGGTGGAGGGGAGCCAGAATTTCACGCCCGCATTTTCGATCGCGATCACACGGATTTCCTGCGTTGCAGCAGCAGCTGTTTGGGCAAGGGTGAGCAGGGAGAGAATGGCGCAGGCCGACAAGATTAGTTTTTTCATAGAGAACTCCTTTTTGAGAATTTTTTCTATCTTCGTCTGAAGCTCTGGCAACGCCAAGGAAAATCGTGAGCTTTTTGTTGGTTTTTTTCTCTGCTTAACGCTACAAAATTCCCATGAATATTTTATTGCGATTTCTGCTCCCTCTCTTTTTGCTCCTCTCGTGTGCTAGCACGGCCACCCATAAGTTAGACCCGAAAATTGCAGTGATTGAAGAGCTCGTGATGCCCAAATATGAAGGCCGCGGCGTGGGCACCAAGGGTTTAGACAAAGCGCGGGATTTTCTCGTGGCTTATTGGAAGGAGCGCAGTTTTTCTCCTGGCTTTGAATCAAAAGAGGGCGCGCACTCCTATACTCAGGATTTCCGAGTATTCATTGGCAATGAAATTTTGCCTGGGAATCATTTCGGCGCATCCACGAGCAATGATTTTATTCCTTTTGCTTTTTCTCCTTCTCGAAAAATCGAAGCGAAGGAATTGGTGTTTGTTGGTTTTGGTATGTCCTTGCGGGCTGGTGACAAGGAAGCGAAGTATGATGACTACGAAAATCTTGACGTAAAAGATAAAATTGTGGTGGCCATGCTTGGTGATCCTGCAATTCACGCTGTGAACTCCGCCTTTCGCTCGCCAAAGTATTTTCAGTATTCCACGCCGCTGTATAAAGTGGAAAATGCCGAACTTCATGGAGCCGCTGGAATTATTTTAGTGCGCAATCCTCTTTCTCTGGAAAGCTCTGAGGAGCCTCGGCTCAAGTTTCAAAGCCGTCAGGGTGGAGGGGCGAGTGTGGGTATTCTTGCGGGGCAAGCGAAAATTGCCTATGTGGAAAATGTGATGGGTGCTTCTTTGCGCACTCTGCAAACGCAAATTGCCAAAACGCAGAAGCCCGCTTCCTTCGCGTTAAAGAAAAAAATTGATCTAGAGGTAGCGCTCTCAAGAGATGTGGGCGTGGTGCAAAATATTGGTGTGCTCATTCCCGGCAACGATGAGGATCTCGCAAAGGAATTCCTTGTGATTGGGGCTCACTATGATCATCTCGGCTTCGGCGGTGATTCTTCCATGGATCCAAATGCCGTGGGGAAAGTGCATCCTGGCGCCGATGATAATGCCAGCGGGGTGCAAGCGGTGCTCGATCTCGCGAGCAAAATTCGTGATAGCAAAATCAATCGCCGGCCTGTGCTACTCCTGCTTTTCTCTGGCGAAGAAATCGGTTTGCTCGGATCCAAGAGTTTTATGGAGCAGCTTGGATTACCGAAAGACGCCAACGTAGTATCTATGATCAACCTCGATATGGTGGGGCGCTTAACGGATCGCAAACTCACTGTGTTTGGTTCCCACTCCGGAGAAGGCTTTGATAAGATCCTCAACCAAGTAAATGAGGAATTCGCTTTCACGCTCTTTCACGGCGATGGCGGCTTCGGTAGCTCTGATCACGAAACATTTCTCTTAAAGAAAATTCCTTCGCTCTTTTTCACTACTGGAGCGCATCCTGACTATCATCGTCCCACGGATACGGCAGATAAAATTAATGTGGCTGGCCTGCGTGATGTAGAAAATTTTGTGTTCGCTACTTGGCAACATATCGATCAGCTCGATGAAGCGCCTATATTTGATTCTACGATGGAAGATCAAAAGGTGCGTCCTCGCTCTGAGCGTGGCTATGGTGCCTACTTTGGAAGCATTCCAGAATTCGGCACAGAACCGAAAGATCCTGGTGTGCTTCTTCGCGGTGTGAGAGATGGATCTCCCGCACAGAAAATTGGTCTCGCAGCGGGAGATATTCTCACTGGGCTCGGCAGCATTAAAATAAAAAATCTCTATGATTTTGTATTCGCCTTGCGCTTCTATCGTCCAGGCGAAGAGATTCTAGTGGATTGGCTGCGCGGACAATCAAAAATGCAGGCCAAGGTGAAATTACAATCGCGGGAATAAATAGGGAGTATTTATGAACTTGAAAACAGTATTAGTAAAAAAATTAGCACACTTTAAAGGCGAGTTGCCTAAGTATGAAACAGAGCACGCGAGTGGTTTTGATCTGCGAGCCCAGCTCGATGCGCCACTGAAGCTCGGAGTGGGGGAGCGAGTGTTAGTTCCCACAGGATTGGCCTTTGAGATTCCGCCGGGCTTCGAGATTCAGATTCGTCCGCGTAGTGGCTGGGCGAGTAAGCGCGGGGTAACGGTGATTAATACCCCTGGCACCATCGATGCGGACTATCGCGGTGAGGTAAAGATCGCCTTGGCGAACTTGGGGCAAGAAAGTATGGAAATCTTGGATCAAGACCGTGTTTGCCAGGCAGTGCTGTGTCCGGTGCTGCAGGCCCACCTAGTATTGACCTCAGAATTATCCGACACGGCCCGCGGTGCGGGCGGCTTCGGTAGTACCGGCATGAAGGGTTAAAATCCAATAAAATCAAGCCCATGAGCTCGTTTTGCTGCTGCGCATAAACCTGTGCTATACTGATACTAGACAGTATAAATCAAGTAATCATACTCGAGCTAAAAGAGGTACGTTTTATGGGTCTCAGAGTATCGTCCAATATACCATCCATGGTTGCCCAGAGGAACCTAACATCAGCATCTCAGGAGAGCGCAAAGTCTCTGGCGCGTCTCTCCTCCGGGCAGCGAATCACGAGTGCAGGCGATGATGCCGCAGGGATCGCGATCAGCTCTAATCTCCAAGCAGAGGTGCGCGGCCTCCAGCAGGCGCAGCGTAACGCCAATGATGGAATTTCCTTCGTGCAAACGGCGGAGGGGGGCCTCAATGAGGTTTCCAATATCTTGCTCCGACTCCGTGAGCTAGGTGTGCAAGCTGCCTCAGATACAGTGGGCGAGCAAGAGCGCGGCTTTATCCAGAAAGAATACTCTGCGATGAAGGCGGAGATCGATCGCATCGCGAACGTGACTCAATTTGATGGCCGAGATTTGCTCAATGGTAAGGGCGGTGATCTGCACTTTCAGGTGGGCGAGCACAAAGGGGAAAATAACGTAATTCAATTCGATTCGGGGGAGGCAAATGCCACCACGAGTAGTCTTGGGATTTCGGGCACCGGTGTGAGTTCCAAATCTGATGCCACGGATAGCCTTGATTCGATCGATTCTGCGATTCAGCGAGTGAATGGTTTTCGTGCCGGCCTTGGCGCGATTCAGAATCGCTTGCACTCTGCTTCGAGTGCTGTGGGTGAGCAGGTAGACAATCTCTCCGAAGCTCATTCCCGAATTGCCGACACGGATATTGCCGAAGAAAGTTCCAAGTTGGTGCGCAGCCAAATCTTGCAGAACGTAGGTATTTCCGTGTTAGCGCAGGCAAATGCATCGCCTAATTCCGCGTTGAAACTCGTATAGCGTGTAGGCCGCAAGCAGTAATAGAAATACGCTCAAGATTTCGTAGGAATCGTCGATAGTTACCCTAGGGTGTAACTAATTAGGCGGTTTCTACTATGAAAAAAATATTTTTGGTTCTTTCACTTCTAGCGGCTCCACACTTGGTGGGAGATGTTTTCGCTTCCAGCATCTACGATGCAGTGAAAGCAAGTAGTCCATTCCCGGCCTGTAAATCAACGCCGATGATTGGGAAGAGTGACTATCTAAAAAATAAAGACTTCTGGGATCATGCAATGAAAGATTGTCATGTGAACTTGGAAGTGCTGCCTGATACGGGCTTCTTCAATACGATGATTTCCAAGCTCGACGAAGAAGGAAGAACGGGTAGCGATGCTGCGTTCCTCACAGCCGTTGGAAAACGCGCGCTTCAGTATGTGATTCAAAATAATACGAACACGAGAAATCTTATTGCCTGCGCGAGAAACGAAAAAGACTGGCTGGATAAGAATAAGCTTACCAAAGCTAGCTGCGATGCCCTTGAACATCAAGTGATGAGCGCCGCTGGTTCTGTGCGTGAATCTTTCCGCTTTAACCGCATACTAATGGAAGGTGGCAGCTTCGAGTTTTTTAGAACCCATCCAAACGAGGCGTGGAAATCTTCGTTTGGGGAAACAGCGCCGGATTCAACGGAAGCGCCTACTGCTGAAGAAATTCGGAAAATGTCTGCGGCTTATTCCAAAGATCATAAAGAATGTGCGGATGCGTGGGCAAGAAACCCTGATTCTAAAACCTATCAATTTAACGCTAGAAGCGCGAACTACGGCTTGGATAAGAGCGATAACTTTTTTACTGCCTGCTATTCAGAAAAACAAGTGAAGTACAGAGTGGGCTATCTTGCGGATTTGTCTAAAGCTCCGATTCTTGCTTTTCTAGGCCAAAAGAATCCAAATCCAGAGCAGGTTGCATTGGCTGCTCAGAAATTATTGATGAATGGTCTTAAAGAACAACAGAAGATCTTAAACGCCCTGGGAGATTCGAACACTGAAGTGGCAGCCTATAATATTCCCGTGCTGCTACCTATTCCCTTTGTCGTTCCAGTTGGTAGTCGACCCAAAACAGCAGATGAAAAAGCAAAAGCTCTGCTTCGATTTATGAAGTATGGCCCAGTGGTAAACGAGCTTCTGCATAAGTCGCCCGGAGAATGTAAGGTGGCAACGGGTCTCGCTAACTATATTGAAAATACAAACATGAGAAATGATGTGGGTCTCATGGTGGGAATGATTGGAGCGGCTTTCGTGGCTCCAGAAGCTCTAGGTGCTGCGGGAGTTACGGGCACTTTGGGTGCGGGTACCGTGGGAACCCTGGCCGCACTGCCAGTGGCAGGCTATATGAGCTACCAAAATGTTCAAAATGCGAATGATGCTCGAGAGCGAAACTACAATGCTATGGTGACAGACGGAAAATTAGGTCATGCACTTGGTGATGT
Source organism: Oligoflexia bacterium (assembly GCA_903867855.1). Lineage (GTDB taxonomy): Bacteria > Bdellovibrionota > UBA1018 > CAIPTA01 > CAIPTA01 > CAIPTA01. Next base: position 10,104 of record CAIPTA010000047.1, read on the forward strand.
AAAGGAATACGAGCAAGCTAAGTCATCCGTAATTCTAGATCTAGCCATGTTTCCCCTAAACTTTATTGGTATAGGTGGAGCTAAGTTCGTGAATGGGAGAATGGTGGAGGCAGCAGAAAATCTTTTCAAATCCGAAAAGGCTGCTGAATCCCTCACTGCGCTGCTAGAAACCAAAGGAATGGCAAAGCCGGAAATCGAAACTACGATTGCCCATCTTCGCTCCGGCAAGCCGGATCTCATCGAATCTGCGGCAAACAAAGTGATCAAAACATTGGATCTTGATCCGAACGAGATTGCGCTTGTGCAGGCTGTGCAAAATGGTCTCGGCACCAAGAATGAACGTTGGGCCAGAATGGCTTTGAAAATGATGCCGAAGGATGCGAAAGATCGCCAGGCGGTAGTGAAGGAAGCAATTGCCATCTTTGATAAAATGAATCCTGCGAAATTTAACGATATTACTCGGCCGAAAGCGGTGGAGGCAGCTTTTGCCGCTGCGAACTTCGGCATTAAGGATCCTGCTCGTATCGCGAGTGCATTAACGGAGTGGGATGGCGAGAGCGTGGAAGGTTTAACTCGCGCATATAAATTAGCGGCGCAAAAAATGAAGAGCCCGGATTATCTAAAAATCGCTAGCGTAGAAGAGCGCCAACAAAAGGCCTTCGATAGCGCACTAGAAGATTTGATGAAAGATAAGCCAGAGTTTGCTTCCATGAGTGCCGCTGAACGCGCCAAGGCAAAAGGCGAGATGTGCACTTGTGCCGCCTGTAAGCTCTAAAAATTAGTTATTCTTTTTCTCTTCCTTGCCGACAAGTCTTCTAAGGAGACTCTGTATGCAAGGAAGAAATTACGCTCTACTTCTCTCTCTATTTTTGGTTACGGCTTGTTCGGGCGAAAGCGGAATCCGCAAAGCTGATTGCTACGATTGCACCACCGAAAATCAATCCTGGAAAAAATTTGCTTGGCAAGATTTAGAAGGCACTTGGCGCGGTAGCATCGAGACTGTCTCGAATGAACTGAAGGCTAAGAAAAAAGATACCAAACAACTGCCCGCCGAAATACGCTTTGTGGCCGGAGATAAATTTTTAGCAACCCAAAAGGTTACCAATTGTGGAAGCTTCCCAGCCACCGCTGTGGTGCTCAATGGTTCGCTTTGGCAGGAAAATGAGAAAACTCCCCCAAAAACTCAGAGCTACGAAGTGTTCGGGCAAGTGGGTAGCGATGTGAGCTATGGCCGCGTGAGCTTCACGAAACTCAATGGCGAAAATGTTTGTTCCTATGAACGAATTGGAGCGCTCGTTGGAATGAATCGTCTCGCTTTGCCAGCCGTTCATTTTTCGCAACGTCTCACCCCGAATGGCAGAGTGCTCGCTTCTGGCACCACAACGAATGAATTTGAAGTGAATCTAGAGTTCCTCAACTTTGATGCAAATAATGCCAAAGCCCAGGTGTTCCCAAAGGGAAGCCGTAAGCCAGCGTCTGTTTCGGTGCAGGATAATCCGCCACTGATGTTTCGTGTGTTTAAGATTGTGAATGCTGTGCATAGTGCCTACGACCAAGGCAGCTGGCAGAGCTCCCAAGAACATATTTATCGCCTCTGGCGCGCAGAATAGTTCGCCGTGGCTCACGATCTACTCGATCTTCACGGACGCAAAGTAGATGAAGTGTGGCCCCTGCTCGATAAGTTTTTGCGTGAGGCAGAGGCCCAAGGGCTCAAACAAGTTCGTATCATGACAGGCAAGGGCACAGGCAAAGTGCGCGAAGAAGCCCTGCGGGGATTGAAGTTCGGTGGCTATGCGCCGAAACCTGAAAAGCTAAAGAATGGCACCATCAATGATGGGGTCTTCCTCGTTTATCTTTAAACGCCAATTCTAGAAAATTTTATGGAGATTTTAGGGGGGGCTCATCCATGAGCCCTTACGCAACATCAAAAAACACTTGCTTCCAAGTGATCTGTCATTATATTGCCCCATAGCAAATGGAAACAACAAGAAAGATTTTTAATAATTCTCATTTTTCTTCCCGATTTGGGCATGGGGGCATCCTTGCGCAGGGAAAAAGGAAAAGTCGCCGGCCACTTTCCATGAATAAGCCGATGCTTGTTTCCCTCACCACCGCTCCATTGCAGAGTCGCTATCACTTACAAGAGAGAAGAAATTCTGCCTACATTCGGGAGATCTTGCAGAGGCAGGCAAAAAAATTTGAAATTCAGCTCTTAGAGGAAAAGATAAGTTTTGGATCCTTAGAGTTGATGTTGCGCGTGAAGCAGCGCGAGCAGTTTCAGCAGTTTCTGCGTTCGGTTACGGCCCTCATTGCGCGAAAGATCTCAGGCGCGCGCAAGGGGCACAAGTTCGGGAAGTTTTGGTTAGGATTGGCATATTCTCTCGTGATTCGAGGGAGAGAGAGTTTTCAGGAACTGCTTTCTACTCTCAAAAGTTGGATAGAAGAGCGCAGGGCTCTGGAACCATTCCTGCGGCTATAGCCCTTGCCTATTGAAGCTGAACTACAGGATTGCGATGCGTTTGGGAGAAAAAATCATTACTTGGGTTGAAGTTAGCTTGCTCCGTTTGCTGTTGTTGGTGGAGCTCTGCTTGCCTTGTTTGCTCCCACTCTCGTTTCGCTTCCGCTAAATAGAGAAGAGCCATCTCATCCGTGCGACCCACTAAGTTCGCTGGTGGAACGAATTCCGCAGGCGCTTGCTTAATGCTACTGTTCCAAACATCCCACGTAGCATCCACCGTTATCCAGTTACCATCCACCAACACTTGATTCCATGCGTGCGTATTTTTGGTGCCATCTTTTTCCCAAGTTTCTCCCTTTTTGGGATAAATGATATTACCGTAAACAACTCTCGTGGGAATTCCAGCTGCTCTATTGAGGGCCGCGTAGAGATTAGAATAGCCTTCACAAATCGCATTGCCATCGTGAAGAGATTCTAGGGCGTCGTAGTTGCGACTAGTGCTAGAAGTAATCACTCCATTGTCATCTATATGTACGCCTAAATAATTGTACTGAATATTTTTGATTAGCCAGTCGTGAATGGCATGAGCTTTATCCAAATCGGTTACAGCATGAGCATCCCCAATAATTTTTTGGGAGAGTGCGATAATCTCTGGGCTGTTGCTTTGCACCTTGCCGGAAGGAAGGAGATCTACACTACGATTATCCAAATTTTCTGTTTCAAATTTTCCCTCATAGTTGGAGTGGCTCACATCAGCCATATTTGTGCTGGTATTTGCCCAAACTTCTACTGAATATTTTCCTGCCCCGTGAAGATAGATATTGGTATCCACACCGCAACTACTCGCCGGTAAATATTGATTCGTTACCTCGCCTGTGGACAAATTAGTGATTCTCAAAATCAGCGAATGTTCGGATGAATTTAAGGCACCCACCACATGAAGGCTGCTATCTTGCGTCTGGCTCTGCAATCTCACTTCGCCGCCATCGAGGGGGGAGTTGAGAAGGTGCATGGGCAAATTCATTAGCCCATAGTGATTCGACACCACTTCGCTTCCGCAGCCTTGAGGGCCAGGAGCGGGAATTTGAGCAGGAGCTGCAATCGGTTGCTGCGCAGGTGCTACGGTCGCAGCCAAATTTACCAAGGTGGGAGTTTCCGTGCTAGCAAAAACCGGCGACGGACAAGAGCTATTGTCCACATTGTTCTCTGGTTTCGCTTTCGCTTTGTGGTGAAAGAGGCTGTTGATGCCCGAGCCTACCTTGCAGATAATCGATAGAAATGGGTTATCGTCGCAGTTAGAGGCAAAGGCCTGATTATGAGGGGAAAGGAGTAAAACAACTACGATAAAGCATATATTTTTCATGCTTATGTATCGGCCTTTTCGAAGGGATAATTGACTTTTAGTGCCCCAAAACTTGCTCTAAAAGCTCGATTTTTCCCGCTTTTGTTAGCCGCACCAAGGTACCGAGCGGTAAGGCTTCATTCTTTCTCCCATGACCCACTGGCAGATTATACAAAACGGGAACCCCGAAGCTCGCGAGACGATCTTCCAGTACCGCTTTCCAGGCATGTTTCTCGCCCTTTCCCAGCGCCACATCCGCGCTCAAATCCCCCACGAAGGCGCCGGCAATCCCGCGTAGGGCGCCGGAATTATGCAGTTGAGTGAGCATGCGATCGAGTTTGTAGGCGGGCTCGGCACAATCTTCAAAAAAGAGGAAATTGCCTTTTAGGCTCGGCATCCACGGCGTGCCGGCCATGGAGCTTAATAGAGTGAGATTTCCGCCTAGAATTCTTCCCTCCATCGCGCCGCCATGTAAGGGATGCAAGAGCTTGGTGGGCCACGCCAGCGTGTGGGATTGCTTGCCCGTGCCCATGGTGCCAGCCAAAATAGATTGCAGGATTTTTTGCGATTTTTTTGGCAACTCCAGCCATTTCTTGGTGGCAACTACAGGAGAATGCACCGTTTTGAGCTTGGCGTGGTGGAAGGCATAGAGGTGAAGTGCCGTGATGTCGGAGTAGCCGAGAATTACTTTTGGTTTTTTGCGAAGTAGGGCGGGGGCGCCTAGCGTATCGAGCTGGGAGAGGAGACGCGTCACTCCATAGCCGCCGCGGGCACACCAGATGGCCTTCACTTCCGGATTGCGGAGTAGTTTTACGAAAAGTTCGGCGCGCACTTCATCGGAGCCTGCGAAGCTGCCGTGGCGCTCGATCAGGCGAGGGTCGAGGAGCACGGGATAACCCCAGGAGGCTAAGCGTTCCGCGCCAGACTGAAGGAGCTTTGCATCGAGGCAAGAGGCAGGTGCGGCGATGCCGATCGTTTCTCCGGTCTTTAGGGCGGGGGCGGTAGTGGTGCGCTGCATAATTGTCCTTTCAGGTTTTAGGTTACACTACTTCAGAAATATAGTAAGGAATTAGGACAATAATTTGAGGGGATCGTCTATGGCGGCGAAACAACTAACGAAAGAAAAACTCCGCGAGATACACAGCTTGATGGTGGAAGGGCGTATTCTAGAAGAACGTCTCATCAAGATGAACAAAGCGGGCGAGGGCTATTTTTGGATCGGTGGACCAGGCGAAGAAGCGTTCGCGGTTCCCTTTGGAATGCTGGTGCACAAAGGCCAAGGCATTCAATCTGATTTCTTGCATCTGCACTATCGCGCTAGCGCCACAGTGCTGGCCATGGGTGGAAATTCCATCGATGCGATTCGCCAGATGCGTTCTGTTTCTACAGATCCATACTCCGGCGGACGCAACTTCGTGAACCACTACGCGATCAAGCGTTGGAATATCGTGCCTGTATTCTCCTGCATCGAGCCGCAATATTTGCAAGCTCTTGGCACTGCCCACGCTCAGCGTGAAAAAGGCTGCAAAGGAATTACTGTGGTTACTGGTGGTGACGCCGGAACAGCGGAAGGCGATTTCGCAAGCGCGCTTGTTTGGTCGAGCCGTCCGGCAGGAATCTCCCCCATGCTCATGATTGTAACGAATAATCGCTTTGGTATTTCCACTCCTTGGGATGGTCAGCACGGCGAGAAAAACGTGGCGGATCGCGGAAAAGCTTTCGGAATTCAAACAGTGATTGCGAACGGCAATGATGTATTTGAAGCTTGGGATGCTCTTGAAACGGCGATGGAATATGTTCGTAAAGAACGTAAACCCTATTTGTTGGAACTCTCGGTGAGTCGTCTCTATGGCCACTCTTCCGCCAGCGGCGCGCCTCGATGGAATGAGCCAGATTGTATCGAGCTCTTTGAAGAAAAACTCATCAAACAAAAAGTGATGACCAAAGAAGAGTGCCAAGCTGTGCACGATAAGATGCTCACGAAAATCACGGAAGCCTACAAACAAGTGCAGTTAGAGCCATTCCCTGATCCTACCAGCATCTATGATCATGTTTGGTCGAAAGAAGACGGCAATAATGGCCGTGATACTTTTGCAGAACAAATGGGCGTGGATTTCACGCATAACCCGCCTCAGGCGCACCACTAATTTTCTAAGGAGACTTTTTCACCTATGGCAAGTATTGCACAAGCGATCAGAATGGCTCTCCACTACGGAGAAACTCACCTCGAAGTTTCCGATATTTTCGGAGAAGACGTGGGCCCACCTCTCGGCGGCGCCTTTACCGTTACCCAAGGCTTAACAAAATCTTGGAACTCTCCTCTTGATGAGCGCGGTATCATCGGGATGGCTTCTGGTCTTGGGCTCGCAGGCAAGCGCTGCGTGGCAGAGATCCAGTTCTGCGATTATATTTTTAATACGATCGATTTGTTGAAACTCGCCGGGAATACCGCTTGGTGCTCCAACGGCGAATTCAATATGCCCATCGTGGTGATGACTCCTGTGGGCTCCGGCATTCACGGGTCTGTTTATCACTCTCATTCTTTTGATGCCTGGGCCGCGCGTATTCCAGGCTGGAAAATTGTAATTCCATCTACTTCTCTCGATGCCTACGGGCTCATGCTCTCCGCCATCGTGGATCCAAATCCAGTGATGTATTTGATTCCAAAGGCACTCATGCGCACTAAAGGGGAAGAACTCATTCCTGGTGAGCCCGCGAGTGATAAGGAATTGCGTGATCTCATCGATGCTCCAGTGGATGCAAAAGCGCGTGCTACATGGAAAGCTCGTTGGCCAGCCTTGAAAGAGCACTATGTGCCAATCGGTAAGGCGAAACATGTTCGCCAAGGCAATGCAGCCACCGTAGTTTCTTATGGTCGCACCATGCCGATCATCACCCAAATCGCGAATCGCTTGGCTGATCAAGGCATCGATTACGATGTGTTCGATCTACGCACGATTTATCCTTATGACTGGGAAGCCCTAAAAGCTTCCATCGAACGCACTGGCCGTGTGCTCTTTGTAAACGAAGATACGGAAGTAGCTAACTTCGGCGAGCACCTCATGCGCCGCACTTGCGAAGAGCTTTTCTATTCCTTGAAAGTTCGTCCAAGACTTCTTGCGGGGAAACAAATTCCAGGAATTGGGATTAGTCCGAGCTTGGAAGATGTGAGTGTGCCGCAAGCCAATCACATTGAAAAAGAAATGCTCGAGCTCGTGCACGAGCCGGCATAATTATTAGAGGTTTTATTGTTGCAGGACTTTGAGCGAAATTTTTTGCAGAGAGCCTTGGAGCGAGCGAGATCCGCTCGTCGAGCGCCTGCGCGCTTAGGTCTGCCGCTCGAACCAACCTGGGCTGCGGTGCTTGCTACTCCTGATCGTGAACTCTGCGCAGAAGCTTTCGTGCCCGGCGATATTCAAGATGCTGTGCGCGCCCTCACGAAAAAAATCGAGCCGCTTTCTCATAGTCAGGATGATATCACTCTCTATCTCACGATCGAGCCTTTCTCCACCTATGAGCGTTTGCCACCGGTTACGGAAAGCATTCGCGCCCTCGGTGTAAAAAAAGTATTCGTGGGTGCAGAGAATCCATCGAACCGCGCTCGCGGGCAAGGCATTGCCAGCCTAGAAAAGCAGGGCGTGAGCGTGACTCTCGCGGATGGCGAAATCGCTCGGCAGTGTCAGCTTCTTTATGAAGACTATTCCAAGGCTCTTTCCCGATCTTTGCCTGTATTGCGTCTATTCTGGGATCTTCGCGATAATGGATCGGATCAACTAGAGTTTGTGGCTCCCCAAGTTCGCGCCATGAGCTTTCAGCATGATGCCATTTTATGGAGTGATCTCGATATCGCTCGCAAAGAAAATCACGACGCCTGGGTGATCGCCCTTGATCCTTATGGCCAGGTGAAAAATAAGAAGGAATTTGCTTCCGATCGTGTGCTTGTTTTCCAAAGTGCCACGAATAAATCCATGGAAGATTCTTTCACCGTCACAGAGCGCGATGGTTCCCTTGATCTCGCGTCCATTTTGCGAAAACTGAAAGACCTTGGAATATTATCCGTGCTTTGCGGCGGTAATGCGGAATTATTTCAGCGTGCTTTAGAGGCTGGACTCGTGGATTCCGTGCTTTCTTCTGTGAAGCGCGATGGCCGCTCTGTGGCTAGCGTGCTTTCTCATCTCTACCGCAGCCCTGTGCATGGCCAAGGCTGGGATCGCTCGGTGAAGTTACTTAGCCCGCGAGTGTTAGAAGAGCAGGATGATTCCTTGCTAGTGGAAGCCGGCGTGAAAATTCAGTGATCTTGTTTTTTGTGGAGAAAGGCTTAGGATAAAAGAATGCTCGATTTGCCAAAACACCCTCTAGAACGCAAAACAAAGTGCCCTGTTTGTAGTTTAGACTTTCAAACTATTCCTACTCGCCGCTATGCCGCGCCGGATGATACGAGCCATGTATTGGAGCAGCATGTTTGCCCAACGGGCCACGTGTATGTAACCGAAGTGGGCGGCCACGAGATGCTCTCAGAGTATTAGGCCGCTGAAAAAGCATCATCTGCTTCGTTGATTCGCGATTTCCCCGTTCCGACGGCCAAATCCGGCCGCCTCACGGTTGAAATCGCTCACTGCCTCGCATCTGATACTTTTTGATCGGCCTACAGCTCTCGCTGAAAAATCGAAGATAAAATGATTAAACTAGAAGAACCATCCGTCGAACTATTTCCCGCCTATCGAGAATTCGTGCTCGAGATGTTAGCTCGTGGTGAGACGGTTTGGAATCCCTATACTCCTAGCGAGAATGAAAATCCGGCTGAATTTGTTGAGCGTATACTTCGCCGTAAAGAAAATCCCGAGCCGCCTTTAGTTGCCGAAACGGTATATTGGCCAATATTTGATGGCAGCGTAGTGGGGCGTATTTCCTTACGACACACCCTCAATGATAATTTACGCAAAATGGGCGGACATATCGGCTACGAAGTGCGACCTAGCTTTCGGCGGAGAGGTTTTGCCACCGAAATGCTTCGCCAAATTCTGCTTACTCCGAAGGCGCGAGAAATCGGTGATCTTATGCTCACTTGTGCGCCGGATAATATCGCTTCTAACCGGACAATCCTTGCGAATGGCGGGATCCTTACGCAAACGATCTATGTGGAATCAATTGGGGCGGATCGAAATCACTATTGGATTCGTCTTCGATAGATTTAATGCATTGCGCTATTGTCCTCTAGTTGAGGCGACTGAGGCGCATGGCTAGGTATTCAAGGGGGAAAAATGACGTGCATCCCGAGTTTACTTCCGGCGCCGGAAGTGATCTTCCCTGTCGGCCGCTTGCCCCTTTGCCTCGCGGAAAGTCCTGCAATCTCATTGCGTTTTTGGGGGTGCTTCGGTAGTCTCCCCCCATGACAGAAAACCTCGTCAAAAAGCCCAAGCCAGACTGGCTAAAGGTGCGTGCACCAGGCGGGGAAAATTTCCTAAAAATTAGAGAAATGATGCGTGAGCGCAAGCTTGCCACCGTCTGCGAAGAAGCGCGTTGCCCCAATATGGGCGAGTGCTGGGGCGGGGGCACTGCCACGATTATGGTGATGGGTGATACCTGCACCCGCGGCTGCCGTTTCTGCAATGTGAAAACCGCAAAAAATCCTGGCGCGCTGGATCCTCATGAGCCGAAAAACGTAGCGAAATCTTTGCAAGACATGCACCTCGAATACGTGGTGATCACGACTGTGGATCGCGATGATTTGGAAGACCAAGGCGCCCAACATTTTGCGGAAATTATTCGCGAGGTAAAATTAGCGCATCCGAAGCTCCGTCTCGAAACGTTGGCTGGCGATTTTCAAGGCCGCCGGGATCTTTTGAAAATTTTGCTCGATTCCGATGGCATCGATGTGTTCGCGCATAATATTGAAACGGTGGAGCGTCTCACGAAAACTGTGCGAGATGGTCGCGCCGGCTATCGTCAATCTCTAGAAGTTTTGAAAAATGCGAAAGAACTTCATCCCGGCATCGTGACGAAAAGTTCCATCATGCTTGGCCTCGGAGAAACAAAAGAAGAAGTGATCGAGACCATGCAAGATTGCCTAAACGCTGGCGTGGAAATATTTACGCTCGGACAATACTTGCAGCCCACTTCTTGGCATCTTCCTGTGCTAGAATTTGTCACGCCCGAAGCCTTCCGCGAATATGAAAAAATCGGAATGGCCATGGGCTTTCGTTATGTGGCGAGCGGGCCCCTTGTGCGCAGCTCTTACCGCGCCGGCGAATTTTTTGTGAAAGCATTTTTAGAGGAACGTGATGCACGCAAAGTGCTACTTGGAGGAAACAGCTAATGGACCTAAAACTACCTGACCTTGGTGAAGGCGTACTAGAAGGCGAAATCGTAAAGTGGTTAGTGAAGCCAGGCGATGCGATAAAAGAAGACCAAGTGGTTCTCGAAATCATGACGGACAAGGCTACCGTAGAAATTCCTGCCAAAGGCCACGGTATAGTAACCGAAGTGCTCGCCAAAGAAGGCGATATCGTAAAAGTGGGCCAAGTGATTTTGAAAACAAATGCGGGCGGAAGTTCTGCTACCGCCGCTGCGCCGGCACCCGCTGCGAAAGCTGCCGCTCCCGCTCCTGCCAAAGCAGTGGCCGCTCCAGCGCCGCAGCGCCAAGCAGCTCCTGTTTCCACTTTTGTGAACGCTGATGTGCAGGCCGCTCCTGCAGTTCGCCGCTTGGCTCGTGAAATGGGATTGGATCTTTCTCGCGTGCAAGGGTCAGGTCCGCATGGTCGCATATTGCTCGAAGACTTAACTCACGGAACTTCGGCCTCCAACGGACAATCGGCTCCGCGCCCATGGTCCACCGGTGCTCGTGGTGAGCGAAAAGCTGATCACGTGCCTGTGCGTGGATTGCGCCGCAAGATCATCGAGAAAATGGCGCAATCGAAGCGCACTGCTGCGCACTTCACCTACGTGGAAGAGTGCGACATGACGGAGCTCAACGATTTCCGTCGTTCGCTAAAAGCCATCGCCGAAAAACAAGGCGTGAAAATCACCTTTATGCCGTTCATCGCAAAAGCGGTAGCGATTGCCTTGAAAGAATTCCCTGAGCTCAACGCCACGCTTGTGGAAGAGAATGGTCAGCCAACAGAAATTATTTACAAGAAATACTATAACCTCGGTATCGCAGTGGACACGGAAGATGGTCTCACTGTGCCTGTAGTAAAAGATGTAGATTGCAAGGGCTTCTTCGAGATCGCTGGCGATATCGCCACGCTCGCAAGCAAAGCTCGCGACAAAAAACTCACCACTCAGGATCTCCAAGAAGGCACTTTCACGATTACCAATGCGGGGAATATCGGCGGCTTGCTCGCTACCCCAGTGATCAACTACCCAGAAGTAGCCATCCTTGGTGTGCACCAGATGAAGCGTCGCCCTGTGGTGATGCCTGGCGATAAAATTGAGATTCGCGATATTATGTATCTTTCTATCTCCCTCGATCACCGAGTGGTGGATGGTGCCGTGGCTGCTCGCTTTATGAACCGCTTAGTGAGCATGCTCCAAAATCCAAAATTGATGCTCGCAGAAATCATGGGCCCTAATTTCTAAAGGAAGATATCATGACAAAAAAATTTGATGCAGTAGTGATTGGCTCCGGACCTGGCGGCTACGTGTGCGCGATTCGTCTCGCTCAGCTTGGCAAAAAAACCGCGATCATCGAAAAAGAAAATTTCGGTGGGGTTTGTTTGAACGTGGGTTGTATTCCTTCGAAAGCCTTGATTAAGGCGGCGTCCACTTTCGAGAAAATGCAAAAAGCCAATGATATGGGATTCACCGTAAAAGGTCTCGATGTGGACTTCAAAGCCCTGCAAGAGTGGAAACATTCTGTAGTGACGAAACTCACCGGCGGCGTGGGCCAATTGCTCAAAGGCAATAAAGTAGAAATATTTAAGGGCGAAGCTTCTTTCGTTTCGAAAAATGAACTCTCTGTAAAATCTAGCGCGGGCGTGGAAGCGATCCAAGCCGATCATATCGTGATTGCCATCGGCTCTTCTCCGATCGAATTGCCAAGTTTTCCCTTCAACGAGAAAAATATTCTCTCCAGCACTGGCGCGCTAATGCTCGATAAGCCTGTTTCTTCTGTAGTGGTTGTTGGTGCGGGTTATATCGGGCTTGAAATCGGGACATACCTCGCCAAGTTTGGCACGCAAGTTACCATGCTAGAACAATCGGATCGCTTGCTATCTGGCTACGATCAAGATGTGGCGCAGGTTGTGGCTCGCGCGCTTAAAAAACGCAATGTTGGGGTGCTCACGAAGGCATCCGCAAAAAGTGCCAAAGAGAAAAACGGCATGATGCAAGTGGAAGTAGAAGTAGACGGAAAAATGCAAACCCTCACTTGCGAAAAAGTATTGGTCACCGTTGGTCGTAAGCCCAATAAAATTGCGGGAATCGAAAAGGCAGGGGTAGTGGTGGATGCTAAGGGCTTCATTAAAGTAAACGATCGTCTGCAAACGAATGTTCCCGGTATCTACGCGATTGGCGATGTGGCTGGTCAACCCATGCTTGCCCACAAGGCTTCAAAAGAAGGCCAAGTGGTGGCAGAAGTGATCGCGGGCAAAAAAGGCGCGAAGTATGATGTGAAAGCAATGCCTGCGGTAATTTTCTGTGAACCAGAATTAGCTTCCGTTGGTCTCTGTGAGCAAGAAGCGCGCGCAAAAGGTATCGATGTAATGGTTGGCTCCTTTCCCTTCGCAGCTCTTGGTAAAGCAATCGCTATGGGCGAAACAGAAGGTGTCACCAAACTCATCGGCGATAAGAAAACTGGCCGCTTGATTGGGGCAGAAATTGTGGGCCCTGAATCTTCTACGATGATTGCAGAGATGGCACTTGCTATCGAAGCAGGCTTGCAGATGGAAGATATTGCGCTCACCGTGCACGCTCACCCAACTCTTGGCGAAGCCACCATGGAAGCCGCCGAGGCGGCTCTGGGTCACGCAATCCATATCTTGCAGCGACCGCTCAGCAATACACACTAAGCAAGTGGAAACCAGGCGACTCGGCAGTATTTCCTACGAGCAAGCCTGGCAGCTGCAACAGCAGCTCATCGAGCAGCGCGCTGAAAATAAACTCTCCGATACAGTGCTGCTTTTAGAGCACCCTCATGTGATCACCTATGGCAAGCGCTCACCAGAGAAGGATGCCACTCCGCAGTCGATTCAGGGCGTGCCCACTTTCGCAGTGGAGCGCGGCGGCGAGAGCACCTATCATGGTCCGGGTCAGCTGGTGGCCTATCCTATTTTTTTGATTCCAGAGCGCATGGGGCCGAAGGCTTTTTTGCGAGTTTTGGAGAACGTGATTATTTCTGTGCTCGCTCACTATCAGATTCCTGCCTTTGCGATTCGAGAAAAAACTGGAGTGTGGATTCATGATGCTAGTGGCGCAGAGAAAAAAATCGCCTCCCTCGGCATAGCGCTTAGGCGCAATGTGAGCTACCACGGACTCGCCCTCAACGTGAATCCAGAGCTCCGCTATTTTGGCCTGATCAACCCTTGCGGCTTTTCGCCCTCCGTGATGACGAGCATGAGCCAAGTTCTGGGAGAAAATACTCCCGCACTCGCGGATGTTGGCGAACGACTCGCAATAGAACTACAAAAAACTTTCGAGGAGCAAGTGCGTGCACATTACTCTTCGTGAGGGCAAGTTAGTCCGCCGAGAAAAACGCTTTCTCGCCTACTTTGAATTTCCTAACGGCGAAGCGGGGATTGCCCATTGTCCGAATCCTGGCTCTATGAAAGGTAACGCAGAGCCTGGCATGAAAATTTGGGTGCAGGATCATGGCGCAGATCATTTAGAAACAGGAAAAAAACTTCGCTATAAATGGGTGTTCGTGGAGGCGGGTGGCGTAAAGGTTTGCGTGGATACGAGTCTCGCAAATCATTTGGTGCATGAAGCGCTATTAGAAAAGAAAATTCCTGAGCTTGCTGCCTATTCAGAGATTAAGCCCGAAGCCACGCTCGGGGATTCTCGCTATGATTTTTTATTGTCTCACAAGAGCGAGCGCTGCTTTGTGGAAGTGAAATCCGTGAGCATGGGCGAGGGCAGTGCCGGAAGCTTTCCCGATAGTGTTACCAAGCGCGGCCAGAAACACTTGCTTGGGCTCCAAAAGATTAAGGAATCCGGCGATAGAGCGGTGCTTTTATTTTTACTAGTAAGAGTGGGCGGGAAAA
>CAIPTA010000048.1 GCA_903867855.1 Oligoflexia bacterium
AGGAAAAGCCTTTATTCCTTATTTTGGATGGTGTAACCGATCCCCATAACTTTGGCGCCTGTTTAAGAGTTGCCGATGGTGCTGGTGTGAACGCGAGTGCTACTGTGAGAGGTATTCTTGAGGCAGCTGGAATTCAAAACGTGCGCACAAAAACTTTGCGCAGCAGAAATCCGCATAACGTTGTGAAAGCAACGTTAAATGGCCTAATGCAACTTCGCGATTTTGATAAAATTGCAGCAGTTCGCGGCAAGTCGTTGGCAGAGATTCTCTAAACGAGGCTAATATGGCAAAGAAAACAATAACAATTAAATTTCTAAAGAGCACGATTGGTTGCCCGAAGACACAGATCGAAACGATTCGTGGTTTGGGCCTTCGTAAGTTGAACGACACTAAAACGCTGGAAAATACTCCAGCAGTGCGAGGAATGATTAAAAAAGTTATTCATCTCGTTTCTGTAGTTAAGGAAGAGTAGGAGATTTTATGATTCGTCTCAGCGAACTTAAGGGTGCCAAGGGTTCTACCCATAAAGTAAAACGTCTTGGTCGCGGTGTCGGTAGCGGTAAAGGTAATACTTCTGGTAAAGGTCACAAGGGTTTGCTTGCTCGTAAGGGCGGTGGTCGTCGTATTGGTTACGAAGGCGGTCAAACTCCTATGATCAGAAGAATTCCTAAGCGTGGATTTCATAATTTCGCTCGCGCAGAATACGAAATTGTTAATTTGTCTCAAATTGAAGGCTCTAAGTTGAAAGAAATTTCTCTTGAAACCCTTCGTGACGCTCGAATCGTAAGAGGCAATAAGCCCCTCCTCAAAATTTTGGGAGTTGGTGAGATTTCTAGATCTGTTCTAGTCAAGGCTCATAAGATCAGTGAATCTGCTCGTGCAAAGCTGGAAAAAGCAGGAGCTAAAATAGAGGTGCTGGATGTCCGGGGCTGACGGTATCTTTAAGATTCCCGAACTTCGTAAGCGCATACTTTATACTCTTTTCGCAATCGCGATCTACAGAATTGGTGTTCACATACCAACTCCTGGGGTTAATTCTGATGCTCTAATGGCTTTCTTCGCTAAGCAGCAAGGAACGATTTTTGGCTGGTTTAACCTATTTTCTGGCGGAGCTTTAGAGCGCTTTTCCGTATTGGCTTTAGGGATTATGCCCTATATCTCTGCCTCGATTATTCTTCAACTCTTGACGGTGGTTTCTCCTCAGTTGAGCGAACTGCAAAAAGAGGGTGAGTCTGGTCAGAAAAAAATTAATCAATATACCCGCTATGCAACTGTATTTCTGTGTTTGGTTCAAGGTTATGGAATTGCCATGGGTCTAGAGCAGATGAGTAATCCTGCTGCTGTATTGAATCCTGGCTGGGGTTTTCGCCTTCTCACTATGGGAACGCTTCTCTGCGGCACTATGTTTTTGATGTGGATTGGTGAGCAGATTACAGAGTTTGGTATTGGTAATGGCGCATCTCTTGTAATCTTTTCGGGTATTGCCTCAAGAATTATTCCTGGCTTCGGCAACGCCTGGAGTTTATTTAAAACTGGCGAGTTAAGCTTTTTGAAGTTGATTCTTTTGGGCGCCATTATTTTCGGTATCTTTTTCTTTATTATTTTCATGGAAAGAGGTCAGCGAAGAATCCCTATCCAGTACGCGAAGAGAGTGGTTGGGCGTAAGATGTACGGTGGACAAAGTACTCATCTACCTCTCAAGATTAATATCTCAGGCGTTATTCCTCCAATTTTTGCCTCTTCGTTGATCATGCTTCCTGCAACGATAACGATGATGTTTCATTCGCCTATTATTCAGCAGCTCAATGAGAGTCTTCGTCAGGGAGTCTTGCACGATGTCTTGTTTGTGGCTTTGACCGTTTTCTTCTGCTTCTTCTACACTGCGGTTACTTTTAAAACCGATGACGTAGCCGAAAACTTGAGAAAGCATGGAGCATTTATTCCTGGGATCCGTCCTGGTGAGAAGACTGTCGATTTTGTCGATTTTGTGATCACTCGCATAACAGTCTTGGGAGCCGCATATTTATCGTTAATTTGTATCGTGCCATCTATTCTTGGAAATCAGATGAAGATCCCTTTTTATATCGGCGGTACAAGTGTGCTTATCTTGGTGGGTGTGGCGATGGATACTCTATCACAAATAGAGTCGCACCTCCTCAGCAGGCACTATGATACATTTATGGGTAATATGCGAATGCGGGATCGTAAGGGCGCGTAATGATAATTGCGCTCTTTGGTCCTCCAGGCTCTGGCAAAGGCACTCAAGCGAAAAGTCTCGTTTCGACCCTTTCCATTCCTCAACTTTCTACTGGAGATATGTTGAGAGAGTCTATTAAGGCCGCATTGCCTATTGGCTTGCAGGCGAAGTCATTTATGTCTCAGGGACAACTTGTTCCAGATAATTTGATGATCGAGCTTATCCGCGAAAGAATCTCGGCGCCTGATTGTCTAAAAGGATTTATGCTCGATGGTTTTCCACGGACTGTCGCTCAGGCCGAAGCTCTCGACAATATGCTAGGCGGTCTATCAAAGAGATTGGATGCCGTAGTCAGCTTCAAGGTGGATGAAAAGGCTTTAGTGGAACGCCTTTCTGGGCGTTTAGTATGTTTGGCGTGTGGATCGAGCTTCCATGAGACGCACAAGCCCACCAAAATACAGGGTTTGTGTGATAATTGCGGCGGTGTCGTATCTAAGCGCGACGATGATAGTCCAGAAGTTGTGATGACCAGGCTGAGAACATTCACGTCTTCGACTGCGCCAGTGGAAGAGTTTTACAGGCTAAAGGGCAAACTTAGGGTAGTGAACGCATTTGGAGAAGAAAAAGAGGTATTGAGTAGAATTCTAGGCGCTATCGGATTTCCTTCGTAGTGTCAAAAAGCCATTGAAAAAAACTAGAATTTCATGTTAATGAGGTGTGCTACATATCTTTAGCGTTTTTGGCTTTGCTAACGTTGTGGCGATTAAAAGTTTAGATGTCGAAAAGTGAAGAGCCAATACAGGTCGAGGGCATAGTGGAAGAGCCACTTCCCAACGCCATGTTTAAGGTGCGGTTGCCGAATGGCCACCGAATCTTAGCGCACATTTCCGGTAAAATGCGAATGCATTATATCAAGATTTTACCAGGAGATAAGGTTGCGGTGGAGCTCTCGCCCTATGATTTGGGTCGCGGAAGAATTACCTACCGCGCAAAATAGATTTTGTTTGTTTATAGTAAGGGGTTCGGAGATGAAAGTCAGAGCGTCTGTAAAGAAAATTTGTACTAAGTGTAAAGTTGTTCGTAGAAAAGGTGTGGTTCGCGTGATCTGCACTGCAAATCCACGACACAAACAACGTCAAGGGTAATGGAGATTTAATGGCACGTTTAGCTGGTGTAGACCTTCCAAGAAACAAAAAAATGGAGATTGCTTTGACTGCGATTTTCGGCATTGGCCGATCTCGTTCGAAGAAAATCTTGCTAGAGGCAAAAGTGCCTCTTGAAAAGAAATCCGATGACCTCACTGAAAGTGACGTAGCGAAGATTCGTGAAATCATCGAACGAAGCTTCAAGGTTGAGGGAGACCTAAGGCGTGAAGTTACGCTTAATATTAAGCGCCTAGTTGATTTGGGTTGCTACCGCGGAATTCGTCACCGTCGTGGATTGCCTGTTCGTGGGCAGCGCACACATTCTAATGCTAGAACTCGCAAGGGCCCAGCAGTAGCTATCGCGGGTAAAAAATCCGTGAAAGCGATGAAGTAATTTTTTGAAAGGGTACAAATGTCTGATCAAGTGAAAACACAAGAAGAGGCTTCTCCGGAAGCAACGGCTGCAGCAGCCACAGAAACTCCAGCTGCTGCCGCAAAAAAGAAAAAGGGCAAGAAAAACATTTCGACAGGAATTGTTTATATTGCTGCTACTTTTAATAATACAATCGTTTCTGTTGCCGATTCGAATGGAAACGTTGTTTCCTGGTCGAGTGCTGGAGCGAAGGGATTTCGGGGAAGTAGAAAAAATACCCCGTTTGCCGCTCAGGTAGCTGCAGAGGATGCAGTTAAGAAGGCATTGGAACATGGTCTTCGAAGTGTTGCGATTGAGGTTAAGGGCCCTGGGGCCGGACGAGAGTCTGCCTTGAGAGCAGTTCAAACCGCAGGTTTAAAAGTAACTCAAATTAAAGATACAACACCAATTCCCCATAACGGATGCCGCCCTCCTAAGCGGCGCCGTGTTTGATACAGAGGTCTTAGATGGCTCGTTATACAGGTCCAGTTTGCAGAATTTGTCGCCGTGAGAATCAGAAGCTATTCCTGAAAGGGGATCGCTGCATGACGGAAAAGTGCGCCTTCGAGCGTAGAGGCTACCCGCCGGGTCAGCATGGTCATGGAAGAATTAAATTCTCCGAGTATGCCGTTCAGCTTCGTGAAAAGCAGAAACTAAAAAGACTTTATGGTTTGATCGAAAACCAATTTCATTCTTACTTTGTTCGCGCAGAAAGAATGAAGGGTGTTACCGGCTCCAATCTTTTGTCGATGTTGGAGCGTCGCTTGGATAACGTTGCGTATCGAATGGGTTTGGCTAGTAGCCGAAGTCAGGCTCGACTCGTAGTTACCCATGGTCACGTAGAAGTGAACGGCAAATCTGTGGACATTCCGTCTTACCTAGTAAAAAAGGGTGATACGGTTATTCTTCGCGAGAAGAGCCAGAAGATTACCACGATCTTGGCCTCTTTAGAGTCTGCAAAGAGCAAAGAAGCTCCTCAATGGCTCGAAGTGGATCGCGCAAGCTTCAAGGCATCCATCAAAGATCTACCAACAAAAGACGATATCACCGTTCCAGTGGAAGAACGTCTTGTTGTTGAGCTTTACTCTAAGTAATTTCTTTTTTCGCTTTCTTAAGGGGGCAGTAAATGATTCCGAATATGCAAAAAAATTGGAGAGACCTAATCAAGCCGAGAGCTCTAGAAGTAGATGCAGGAAGCGCAACTCAAACCTATGCAAGGTTTGTTGCTCGTCCACTCGAACGTGGCTATGGAACTACTCTTGGTAACTCACTTCGCAGAGTTCTGCTTGGCTCCCTTCAGGGTACGGCTGTAACCGCTGTTAGAATTCATGGCGTGCAGCATGAGTTTTCTTCGATTCCAGATATTGCCGAGGATGTGACCGAGATCATCCTGAATTTGAAAGAGCTGCGCTTGAAGGCATTGACCTCTGCCAATCAGTTCACCATTACAATTGAAAAAGAAGTAGAGGGTGTTTTGCGCGCTTCTGATATCGCAACCGGCGGTATGGTAGAAGTGCTTAATCCAGATCATAAAATATGCTCGTTGGGTAAAGAGGCAAAATTTAAGGCTGAATTGTTGGTTAAAACGGGTCGTGGATTCGTTACTTCCGATAACAACAAAAATGAAGATCTACCAATTGGTTGGATTGCGATCGATTCCATTTTTTCTCCAGTGAAAAAAGTAAACTACACTGTGACAAACGCTCGTGTTGGACAACGTACCGACTACGATCGTCTCCAGTTGGAAGTTTGGACAGATGGTAGTGTAAAGCCGGAAGATGCCGTTGCATTGAGCTCTAAAATTATCCGAGATCAAATGACCGTTTTCTTGAACTTCCAAGAAGAGGAAGAGCCGCTACCTGAAGAGCAGTCGGCAAAACAAGAAATATTTAATCCTAACCTCTACAGAACTGTAGATGAACTAGAGCTTTCTGTTCGCAGTGCAAATTGCCTACAGAATGCAAATATTAAATATATTTATGAGCTAGTTCAGAAGACAGAAGCAGAAATGCTTCGTACTAAGAATTTCGGCCGTAAGTCTCTTAATGAGATCAAAGAAATTCTTGCTAGCATGGGATTGCATTTGGGTATGAAGCTTGATGGCTTTGTTCCACCAGCAGTAACCGCTACCACTTCAACAGCGCCTCGAGTTGAGCTTCCTGTAGACATGGATGACGAAGATGAGGAAGACGATTTAGACGAAGAGGAAGACGATTCCGAATAATTTTGTTTGGCCTCTAGGCTAAGCTTCTGGGAGTAGATTATGTATCATGGTGCAGGGTATAGAAAATTAGGTAAAAAGTCGGATCATAGAATGGCCATGTTCTCTAACATGTGTAACAGCTTGATCGAGCATGAGAGAATTCAAACGACGCTTCCTAAGGCCAAAGAGCTACGACGTATCGTTGAGCGATTGGTAACTAAGGGCAAAAAGGGCGACCTTCATAACCGTCGTCAGGTGTTTTCTTTCTTGCGTAGCGATGACGGAGTAGAGAAATTGTTTTCGACGATTGCTCCGCGATTTATGTCACGTAACGGCGGCTACACAAGAGTGCTAAAGCTAGCGAATACTCGCTATGGCGATGGAGCTGATTGTGCGTTGGTAGAGTTTGTTGACTACGTTCTTCCAGCAGAAAAGTCTGCCGATGAGAAGAAAAAAGATCGCGCCACGAAAAAGGAAGAGGCGAAGGCTGCTAAGGCAGTTAGCGCAGCTAAGCCGAAAAAAGCTAAGGCAGCTTCCAAGATTACGAAATCTGGTAAAGCCGGAGCTTCAGCAAGTATGAAGGGTTCGGGAAGTCGCGGAACCTAAGGGTCTCGATTTCTTCCTATCATGATGAGAATCAACAAAAGACAAAGAGATTTACTTCTCTTTGTCTTTTTGTTTTTGGTATGCGCCTGTGACAAGCTTCCCATTAAATCGCCCTTGTTACTTCCGGGATTTAGTAATTCCTCTTCGACCGTAAATAAAAACCTAAATCAGTCTGTCACGTCTGCGGA
The DNA here is from genome assembly GCA_903867855.1 of Oligoflexia bacterium. Taxonomy (GTDB): domain Bacteria; phylum Bdellovibrionota; class UBA1018; order CAIPTA01; family CAIPTA01; genus CAIPTA01. Next base: position 6,752 of record CAIPTA010000048.1, read on the forward strand.
ACCACTGATGCAGTTTAAGACCGACACAGATCGGCAGCGATTTTATTCTTGGATTGCTCGCGAGATGGTGCAGCAGGTTTTCTTGCAGGAGCCGAAGTCAAATGGGGAAGTGGCCTCTTGGGCAAATGTTTTGCTCCAGGGCGGTTCGATTGAAGGAATCTATCATGGGTTGGTTTTGTCCAACGACTACTCGAACCTAGAGCGTGGGACAGCTAGCGTGAAGGCGGTACGGTTTTTCGCTTCAGAAACTGTGGCATTGAAGGACTTGTCGCTAGATCAAAAAGAGTTCGAATCTCGTTCAAGCAGGCTGGTTCAGGAAAATATAAACGCCTCACTCTTTTCCTTGAAGAGGCAGATGGGCGAGCAGGTTCTCCAAGAGATTAATGTTCGTAAAAAAGACAAAGTCGCCTTCGCAGATTGGTACGCGAAAATAGTGCTTCGATGGAATGACCAAGGCATTAGTTTCGGCTTAGCAGAGCGAAATAAGGCAGACTTTGATTTTCATAAAAACTGGGCACTGAACCACCCCATGGAGCTTGTTGAGTGGGAGCTTCTAAATCGCGTACATCGAATATTCAACCAGCTAAGCGGTATTAGTCTGGGCGGTAAGTAATTTTCGTGGCAGGGTCGAAATAATTCGGTGGAAACTGAATGCCGTGTTCGGCAAAACGCTCCATGAAAGTTGGGACCATACCGCTAGTTGTGATCTGCGCATCCTGACGATTCTTGAAATTTCTTTGGAAAAGTACCTGAGTAGTGATCGTGTTTTGTTCTATTCCGGTGAGCTCGATAATTTCTTGCACAATTCTTTGTCCACCGCGGAGACGCTTCAACTGAATCACAATATCAATAGCTGAAACCATCTGTTTTCGTAGGGCGGCGATGGGGAAATCAATATTCCCGCTGGCTACGAGGCTTTCAATGCGGGCGAGGCAATCGCGCGGGGTATTTGCGTGAAGCGTGGTCATCGAACCTTCATGACCCGTGTTCATGGCTTGCAGCATTTCAAAAGTTTCATCCCTGCGGCACTCACCGACGATAATTCTATCAGGACGCATGCGGAGAGAGTTGATGAGGCAATCGCGGACAGTCACTCGGTTGTTGCTGCCTACCCCATAAACCGATTCCAGTCTTACCCAGTTGGGATGTTGGAGATTGAGTTCGGCCACGTCTTCGATGGTGATGATTCTTTCATTTTCGGGAATGAAGCCGGAGAGGATATTGAGGAAGGTAGTTTTTCCAGTGCCAGTACCTCCGCTCACCACAATATTGAGGCGCGCACGCACGCAGGCGTGAATGAAGTAGGCGGTTTTATCGTCGAGAGCGCCGCTTTGCAGGAGATCATCTAAAAGGAAGGGCTTCTTGCGAAACTTACGAATCGTGAGGTTGGCTCCGCCCGGAGCCATGGGAGAAATAACGGCGTTCACCCGAGAGCCATCGGGGAGGTGGGCGTCTAAGTAAGGTTTGGATTGGCTAATCTCGCGGGAGCAGTAGCTGGCGATGCCCTCGATGATTTTGATGAGTTCTTGCTCATTTTGAAAGTGGAGGGGAACGAGCTGGAGTTGTCCGCCTTGCTCCACAAAAATACGGCGGTAGCTGTTTACCATGATCTCCGTGATGCTTTCGTCGCGGAGTAGAGCTTCGAGTGGACCAAAAGGAATTGCAGCCATGCTTCCATGGTAGCAAGCGGTAAAATCGCGCGAAAGCTGTAATTTTATCCTGAACCAGGTGGGCATAATGGTATAAGCCCCGCATGCGTTTGGATGACTTTAACTACGAACTCCCTGAGGAGCTGATTGCCCAGGAGCCGCTGGCTGAGCGGGATGCTTCCCGTTTGCTAGTGCTGCACCGGAAAACGGGCCAAGTGGAGCATCGTTACTTCCGCGACTTACCGGAATATTTGGATGAGCGGGATCGTCTCGTATTTAACCAGAGCAAAGTGGTGAAGGCTCGCCTCAAGGGAGTGCGGGAGACGGGCGGCGTGGTGGAAGCGTTTCTCTTGCGGGAGCAAGAGCCTGGAATTTATGAAGCGCTCGTGAAGTGCACAGCGAGTAAAAAAGAGGGTCTGCGCTTTACGGTGGAGAATCGGATTCGCGCGGAGATTCTGCGCGCGCTGCCGGGGCATGGAACTTTTTTGGTGCGCTTGGAGGCAGATAATTTAGCTGCGGCGATCGATGCGGTGGGGCGCGTGCCCTTGCCGCCCTATATTCATCGCGATCCAGATGCGAAAGACATTCAGCGCTATCAAACTTTATATGCCAGCGAGCCAGGCTCTGTGGCGGCTCCCACGGCGGGTCTGCATTTTACCCCAGCAATGTTTGCGGCATTGGAAGCGCGTGGGGTGCAGAAGCGCTTTGTGACTCTCCACGTGGGGCTCGGCACCTTTCAGCCCATCAAGGTGGAAAATATTGAAGAGCATAAGATGCACTCCGAGTTTTTTCATGTGTCGGAGGAGCTGGCGAAGGAATGCGCTGAGGCGCGCGCAAAGGGCTTTAGAACGGTAGCGGTGGGTACAACGGCGTGTCGCTCCATCGAGAGCGCTGCTCGCGGTTATAGGGAATCTACGGCGCTATATTTGATGCCTGGGGCGGAGTTTTACTGGGTGGACGCTCTATTCACTAATTTTCACCAACCGAAATCAAGTTTGGTCGTGATGGTCTCCGCATTTGCGGGGAGTCGCGAGATGATCCTGGAGGCCTATGCAAAAGCCATTGAGGAGAAATATCGTTTCTTCTCCTATGGTGATGCGATGCTCATACTCTGATGAAACCAGTTTATTATAAATTGCAAAGCACCGACGGGAAGGCTCGTCTCGGCGAACTCTTCACGAACCATGGAAGTTTTCCTACCCCCATGTTTATGCCCGTGGGCACAGCGGCTACGGTGAAGAGCCTGGCTCCGGAAGATCTGCATGCGATGGGTGCGAAGATCATTTTGTCGAACGCGTATCATCTCTATATGCGTCCGGGGCACAAGCTCGTGGAAGAGATGGGCGGCTTGCACAAGTTCATGAATTGGGATCGTGCGATTCTTACGGATAGTGGTGGCTTCCAGGTGATGAGTCTCGCGGATTTGCGGAAAGTTACGGAAGAGGGCGTGCAATTTAGTAGTCACTTAGATGGCAGTAAGCATTTCATTTCGCCTGAAATTTCCATGGAAATTCAGCGCTCGCTTGGTAGCGATATTGTGATGTGCTTCGATGAGTGCTTGAAGCACCCTGCGACGAGAGAAGAAGTGCAGAAGAGTATGGAGCTCACCTCGCGCTGGGAGCGTAGGTGTCGCGCAGTGAAGCTGAAAGAGCATCAGGGGCTTTTTGGAATTTTGCAGGGCGGGATGTATCCCGAGCTGCGAGCTGCCCACTGGGAAATGATCAAGGATATCGATTTTGAGGGCTGGGCCATAGGTGGACTCTCCGTGGGTGAGCCGCCAGCCATGATGTACGAGATTTTGGATACTGCAGTGCCGCTCTTGCCGCAGGATAAAGTGCGCTACTTGATGGGTGTGGGCACGCCGGAAGATTTAGTGGAAGGCGTGGCGCGCGGTGTGGACATTTTTGATTGCGTGATGCCGACGCGGAATGCTCGCAATGGCACGCTGTTTACGTCCTTTGGGAAAGTGCACATCAAAAACGCAAAGTTTGCGAAGGACCCTGGTCCGCTTGATCCGGAGTGTTCTTGCGCGGCGTGCACGAATTATTCTAGATCGTATTTACGACATCTCTATGTTTCCAATGAGATTCTCGGCGCACGCTTGAATACATTACACAATTTGCACTTCTATATTAACCTGATGCGTCAGATGCGGGAAGCAATTCAAGAGAAGCGTTTTGACGAATTCCGCCAGGCGTTCTATAAAAAAAGACAAGAAAACGAGGAGACATCATGAATTTCATTTCTACCGCTTACGCCGATACCCCAGCCACCACTGCAACGACTGCCGCACCTAGCACTGCTGGCGCTCCACTCACTCCGCCACAACCAGGACTTGCTTCCATGGTGATGCCTTTTGCGCTCATGTTCGTAGTATTTTACTTTTTGCTCATTCGTCCGCAGCAGAAGAAAATGAAAGAGCAAGAGCAGATGGTAAGCGGCCTACAAAAGGGCGATGAAGTGGTGACCCAATCCGGTATCTTCGGAAAAATTCACGGCATCACCGATAAAGTGGTGGATCTCGAAATCGCCAACAATGTGCGTATCAAAATCTTGAAAGCACAAGTGGCAACGACCCTTAAAGGCGATCAAAAGCTTAGCTAATGAGCTGGAATGAGCGCCCCACTGTAGAGCTGAACTCAGGCGTGACTCCTGAAGCTTTAGCGAATGAATTTAAACTTCCTCTGTGGATTGCGGGATTACTGCATTCCAGAATGAAGAATTGGCTGGACACTTCTCTGGATGCTGCTCGCCGTTTCATGCAGCCAAGCCTCAAAAATCTCCCCGATCCGTTTGCGCTCCTCGATATGGATCGAGCCGCTGAGCGCGTGGTGACAGCCATTTGCGAGAATGAGCCGATTGCTATCTATGGCGACTATGATGTGGATGGCACAGTGGGTTCCGCAGTCCTGATGCGGTTTTTCCGTATGCTCGGTGTGGATGTTACGGTGTATCAGCCCGATCGTCAGCGTGAAGGCTATGGCGTGAATGCAAATGCCGTGCGCATGTTGGCGGAGAATGGTGCACGCTTGCTGATCACCGTGGATTGCGGAATTACGGCTGTTACTGAAGTGGACATCGCGAATAGCCTTGGGCTTGATGTGATCGTCTGTGATCACCATGAGCAAAAAGATGTGCTGCCTGATGCCTATGCTGTGCTCGATCATAAGCGCAAAGATTATTCTGGGCCCATCAATGTGCTGTGCGGGGCAGGGGTGGCATTTTATTTAGCGCTCGCTGTGCGCTCGATGCTTCGAGATATCGACTATTTTTCTCATGAGGGTGCGGGCAAGAAAGAGCCAGATCTGCGTGCGCTGCTCGATTTAGTGGCTGTAGCGACTGTGGCCGATATGGTGCCGCTCGTGGAAGAGAATCGGGTGCTCGTGACCTATGGTTTAGAGAAACTCCGCAAATCTCCCACACTTGGTCTCGCCGAACTTTTCCGTGAAGCGGGCGTGAAGCAAGAAGATATTTCTACCTACCATATTGGTTTTGTGATTGGTCCGCGCATTAATGCCTCTGGCCGCTTGGCCTCTGCTAGCGCAGCTCTTGAGCTACTCACCACGGATGATCCAATGCGTGCGCGTGCGCTGGCCTCCGAGCTTGGTGGCATGAATAAGGAACGCATGGAGCTGCAGGCCCATGTGGCGGATGCTGCGATTTTGCAAGCGGCAGAACAATTAGAAAAATACGGTGCGGATCTCGCGGCTTTTGTGCTGGCTGGGGAAGATTGGCATGAAGGGGTGATCGGTATTGCAGCCTCCCGTGTGGTGGAGCGCTATCACCGGCCAGTAGTGATCATCACTTTTGCCACCCATACGGGCAATGGCAAGGGCTCCATTCGAGGCTTAGGCAAGCTCGATATGCTGCAAGCCCTAGAGGGCAGCGCAGAATTGCTCCTCGGCTTTGGCGGACACAAAGTGGCTGCGGGCCTAAGTCTAGAGCGAAAAAATTTGGAAAGCTTCCGAGAGCGCTTTGCGGCGCAAGTGCGCGAGCAATTAAATGTGCTCCTCGAAAATGGTGTGGATGCGCTGGCTCGCAAAGTAGAGATCGATGCGAAGCTCGATTTGCCAACACTCTTGAGCACGCTTGATTTAAATACGGTGAAAATTATTGATAAGCTGGCTCCCTTTGGAATTGGGAATCCTGAGCCGGTGCTATCTGCAGAGGGCTTTCGGATTGAAGAATCTCGCACCATGAAAGAAAAGCACTTGAAGCTGCAATTGGAAGCGGATGGAAATTTCGTTTCTGCGTTTTGGGCCAATGGTGTGGAGCGCTTCGAATCGAGCTTGGAAGAAAATGAAGTAGAACTCGCTTTCTCGCCAACGATCAATACTTTTCGCAACCAGAACAATGTGGAATTTCGCGTGAAGGATATTCGTGCTCTTTCGCACTGAGTTTCCTCCAGGGACAAGTCTCGCGAGACGCTTCTGGTATCCGCCCCTTCGCTGCGCTTTCTTTTTTGTGTTCAGTAAGCTGACATACTGGCGCATCCGCCGTGTGAACAAGCCAGACCTGAAGGGATCGTATATATGGTCCTCCTCGCACTCCAACTTTTTGGGTGATGTGGTGGTGGCAGGCTATGAGACCCCTGTACTAGTGCGCTTTCTTGCCAAAGCTTCTTTATTTGTTTTCCCAATCAAGGGATTTTTTGAGTTCTGTGGAGCGTTGCCCCTGGTGCGTCCTGGAGATCAAGAAAAGGGCGAAAGCAGACAAGTTCAAAATCGAAAAAGTTTTAGCGCGGCGATCGATGCTTTGAAGGCAGGTTGGCCCATTGCGATTTATCCAGAGGGTAGCAGCGTGGTTGGGGCTGGATTATTTTTGCCCCTGAAGCCAGGCATTGCCAAGTTAGCTTTTTCTGCGGAAGAGGCATCCAATTTTTCCTTAGGGATCAAAGTTATCCCCGTGGGTTTGGAATATGGAAGCAGAGCGAAGATTGGATCTGGTCTCACAATTCGCTATGGCGCGCCGATTGTGGTGGCAAAGTATCGTGAGCAATATTTGGAGAATGAAGCAGCAGCAGTGAAATCGCTGATGGAAGAGATTACTTCGCAGATGATCAGTGTATTTCCTCACTTTCTTTCCGATGAACAACTTAACCAGGGGAAAAAATTATTCACCAGCGGACTCGTGGATTCGAAGCACGAAGCGGCACAGCTATTTTTAGCCCAAGAAAAGAACGAAAACTTTTGGACTGAATTTAAGTCAGAACTTCTGCAATTTGAAGAAGCCTCTAAAGACGCGTCTATTCCATTAACCGCCTGGGGGCAAGTGAAGCGTTGGAATGAGCGCAGCACATGGCGACGCTTTGCTCGCGGATTCTATCTCGTGATGGGTATTCCCTTAGCAGTGGTAGAGTTTTTTAATGATGCACTAGCCGAGAAAGTCGTTTCCACCTTTGTAAATTACTTGGCGGTAGATGAAACCGAAGTGATGAGTTTTCGTTTCTTGGGTGGGCCTTTTTTTGTGATCCCGGTTTATCTTTTCCAGTTTTGGCTAGGGAAAAAATATTTATTTGCCGAGGCTCTTCATCGAAGTGATATAGGAATATTTTTTATTTATGCCCTATCTTCAATGATGCTTTGGTATGCCATGGTTCATTGGCGGCGTTTACTTGCCAGCTGGGCGAGCCTCTGGTTTTTCTGGCGAGCAGATGAGGATAGCAAGGCCCAGGCGAAAAGAGCCTATGATCAGATGAAGAAGAGAATCGTAAATTTACGCTAATATAGGTCGATTCGGTGTATTGGTTTATAGCTAATTTTTCTGTGAGTTCTTCGTAACTAGTGTAGATTGGTCATTTTCTCTTTGAGATTTTTTAGGGTCAGCATGGCTGTCCAGGGCGTGCAGTGATCAAGGTTTAGATCGCGAATTTCTTTTTCGAGATGCAATAGATGCTCTGGAATTTTTGGGGCAGGGGCCGCCGAGAAGAGCGACATCTGCTGCGTTTTTCCTGCACTGATTTTTTGATTTTTTTGCAGCTTCGAGCCCGCCTTTGCAAGGTCAGCCAAAATTTCCTTGGCGCGAGAAACAGTATCTGCGGGCAATCCCGCGAGCTGGGCCACTTGCACTCCATAACTTCCCGAAGCTTTGCCGTTCACCACTTTGTGCAAGAAAAGAATCTGGTTGCCCCGTTCTTCCACAGAGACGGTGAGATTTTGTAGGCCGCTGAGTTCATCGGCGAGCACAGTGAGCTCATGGTAGTGAGTGGCGAAGAGTGTGCGACAGCCTAGGCGCGCTTGCAGATCTTCCACGATGGACCAAGCGAGCGCCAAGCCATCGAAGGTGGAAGTGCCGCGCCCAATTTCATCGATGATAAGCAGGCTGCGCTCCGAGGCTTGGCGAAGGATGCGCGCCATTTCATTCATCTCTACCATGAAGGTGCTTTGTCCGCGGCCGATGCGATCCGAGGCACCAACACGGGTAGCGATGCGATCCGTGAGGCCAATCTTGGCGCGCTTTGCGGGCACGAAAGATCCAGTATGAGCGAGCAGCGTGAGGAGAGCCACTTGGCGCATGAAAGTGGATTTACCCGCCATGTTTGGCCCGGTGATGAGGAAGAGTTTATTTTTTCCATCGAATTGTACATCATTCGGAATGAAGCGATCACGGCCCACAAGATTTTCCAGAGCAGGGTGACGGCCCTCTTCGATCTCTAGCACAAGATCTGTAGAAATTTCAGGGCGCGAATAGCCATATTCCGCGGCTGCGGTAGCGAAGCTTTGTAGCACATCGAGAAGGGCTAGCTCTTGCGCAGTAGCCAGGATGCGCAAGCTCTCTTTGCCAATCACATCTAGAGTTTCGGCGAACAGGCTTTCTTCTAGTGCGATTCGTTTTTCTTCCGCACTCAAGATTTTATCTTCGAAAGATTTTAGTTCGGGAGTGAGAAAACGCTCCCCATTAGCAGTGGTCTGCTTGCGAATATAGTGGGCGGGCACTGCAGACAAATTAGAACTAGTGATCTCGATGAAATAGCCAAATACCCGGTTATACTTAATCTTGAGGGAGTTGATGCCCGTGGCTTCACGCTCTCTTTGCTCCATGGCGGTGATGAAGCTTTTTCCATCCTCTGTGAGATTAATTAATTCATCGAGTTCTTTATGCCAGCCGCTTTTGAAGATATTTCCTTCTCGGGAAACAGCGGGCGGCTCTTCACGAAGGCGCAGCTCTAAGTAGGCGCGTAGTGCAGAAAATGCCTCAATTTTGGATTCTATTTTTTTGAGTAAGCTGCTGCTTCCGAGAGAGCTCAAGCTTTCTTTGAGTTGCGGCAGGCGAACAAAAACATCGAGAAGTGCCACAAGATCTCTTGGCCCCGCTGATTTCAAGCCAATCTTTCCGATAAGACGTTCTAAATCTCGTGTGCCTTGCAGGGCCGTTTTGAGGCGCTGTAGAAGCGCATAGTTTTCTAAAAGTTCCGCCACAGCATCTTGGCGTTCGAGAATACCCTGTTCGTTCGCGAGGGGCCGCGCCAGCACTTCACGAAGTTTTCGTGCGCCCATGGCAGTAAGGGTGCGATCGATGTGGAAGAAAAGAGAGTCTTGGGGAGCCTGATTTGCTTTGGGAAAGAGATCCAAGTGTTCGATCGTGCTTTCGTCCAAGAGCAGAAACGATTTATTTTCTCTGCGCACTGGGGCTTGTAGATGGCGTAAATCACCCATCTTTTGGGTATCTCGGGCACTTCGGAGAGCGGCTCCGATGGCCCCTAGCTCGGAGCTTTCTTTTTGCAAATCGAAAGCATCGAGGTTCAAAATCTGAAAGTGCTGACAAAGCGAATCAAAAGCATACTCCGCCACAAAATAGAAATCCGGAGTAGGAGTGATACACTGGAAGTATTCTTTGCCAACAGTGCTCACTAATTCATTCCAAGCTTCACTCCCGATTTGGGATTGAGGCGCTAGGATTTCTTTAGGGGAGAGGATCGCGAGCTCATCGCGAAGTTCATCTGCATTTTTGAAACTGCCAAAGCTGAAGTGGCCCGTAGAGAGATCGAGGGCGCAATAGCTTCCGCCCAATTCAGAGAGGGCGAGGGTGAGCAAATAGTTAGTGGCGCCGGCAGCGAGGGAATCTTGATCATAGGCAATTCCAGGACTCACCACGCGCACGATTTCGCGTTTTACGATACCTTTTCCGGCAGTGGGCTCTGAGGTCTGTTCGCAAATGGCCACGCGCTTGCCAGCTTGCAAGAGGCGATTGATATAGTTCGTGGCACTGTGGAAGGGCACTCCGCACATGGGCACAGGAAATTCTTCGCCGCGATTTCTCGCAGTGAGAGTGATACCTAAAATATTGGAGGCATCGATCGCATCGTCTAAAAAAAGTTCATAGAAATCCCCCATGCGATAGAAAAGCAGGGAATCGAGCGCATCTTTTTTTATGCCACGGTACTGCTCCCACATCGGAGTTTTCGGTAATTTATCTAAGGTTTGGAGATCCACCGGCCACGGTTCTAGCAAGGGCTGGGAGGGCGGTCAATCAAGGATTTGCTAGGTTTCGCCTTTGATCACGTGGGCTACTACCGCGTTGGTTTTACTGCGCGCCATCGTGGGAATTCCGAGCGTGATGATGAGCAGATCCCCTTTGCGCAGGGGCTTGATTACAGGGGTTAAATAGGTATTCCACCATTTTACTACGGTAGCTTCAGCCATCGCGAGGGCATCCACTTCGGGCACCACGGCATCGATTAAAACGCCTTTCACACCCCAAACGAGGGCGAGGCGCTGGAGCACTTCCGGACGATCCGTGATCGCAAATACAGGCACCTTTGGGCGAAACTTTGAGATGGCTTGGGCGCCTTTTCCAGAGTTCGTGAGACAAATAATGGCTCGCGCATCTGCATCCATCGCAATTTGCGACGCGGCAGATTCAATGGCATCTGGAATAGAAATAATCGGCGGATGATCAGGCTTTTTCACGCCGAGAGATTCCCGGTCACGCTCGGCCTGCTTAATGATATCTGTCATTATTTTCACGGCCTGAAGGGGATGTTTACCCGAGGCCGTTTCCGCAGAAAGCATCAAGGCATCGGCACCATCGAATACAGCATTCGCCACATCGGAAGCTTCCGCACGAGTGGGGCGAGAATTTTCGATCATGCTCTCTAGCATTTGTGTGGCTAGAATCACGGGAATGCCGGCCACATTGCACTTATGAATGATCATCTTCTGCGCGCTAGGCACAGCTTGCGGAGAAATCTCCACGGCCATATCACCGCGAGCCACCATCACGCCATCGGCAACGGCGATGATATCGTCGATATATTTAATGGCTTCTGGTTTTTCGATCTTTGCGATTACCGGAGTGTTTTTTAATTTAGAGTGAATGATCTGCTGCACTTCACGCACATCAGAGGGCTGACGCACAAAAGAGAGAGCCACATAATCTACATCGAGGCTCAAGCCATGAAGAAGATCCGCGCGATCTTTCTCGGTGAGACTTGGAATCGACGTATTGACGCCGGGCAAATTCATGCCCTTGTGATTAGAGAGCTTGCCACCGAAAACTACTTCGCACTGCACTTCTTTTCCATCGGAGGAGAGCACTTTCAGCTCAATATTTCCATCGTCGATCAAAATCATGTCGCCAGTTTTCACGTCACCAGGAAGTTCTTGGTAGGTGGTGGAGAGGCGAGTGGCGGTGCAGGGTTCGTCTTCTTTAGTGGTAATCGTAATTTTATCGCCGGTTTTTACAAACACGGGACCGCCGGGAAAATTCCCAATGCGGATTTTTGGGCCTTGGAGATCCAAGAGGATAGCCACAGGACGGGCGAGCTCTTGGCTCGCCTGCCGAATGTTTTTTACTAATTGCGTGAGCTCTGCATGAGAGCCGTGAGAGCAATTTAGACGAGAGACGTCCATACCCCGGCGCATCAGCTCCTTGATCATTTCCAAGGAGCTGCTTGCGGGACCTAAAGTACAGACAATCTTAGCTCGTCTCATGAATTAGTTTTTCGCTGGAAGAGATTCGTCGATAATTTCGCGAAACTCAGAAATGTCTTTAGCACCATGAACAGGTTGGCCGTTCACGTAGAAAGTAGGAGTGGAGTTCACGCCCATTTTCTGACCCTCTTTTTGGGAGGCTTCGATTTGTCCTTTGTACTTGGAAGCAGCAAAGCACTCTTCGAATTTCTTGGTATCAGCACCAACTTTTTTCGCGTAGGCCTTTAGATCATCAGCGGAAAGTTTTTGCTGATTTTCGAAGAGCACATCGTGGAATGCCCAAAACTTATCTGCACCTTGCTCGTTAATGCAAAGAGCGGCGTTAGCGGCTGGCATAGCATCTGGGTGCATTGGTAGAGGGAAGTTTTTGTAAACCACGTGCAATTTCTTGCCGTATTCTTTTTTAAGCTGATTAAGACGCTCTTTGCCTTTGGCGCAGAATGGGCACTGGAAATCAGAGAATTCCACCACTTGAATTGGTGCATCTGCATTACCCCAGCTTGCTTCGCCTGCCATGTTGAAATCCAATTTTGGAGCCATAGGGCGCTTCAAATAGAATTCCACTTGGTTCTTCTTGGTTTGGGAAGAGATCAAAGACTGCATGTGAATGAGACCGCGCACTTGATCTTTAATACGAGCTGGCACTTCATCGGGTTTAGCAACACCATGTTGCTTCAAGAATTCAGCCACAGCCTTTTCGCTAACATCTTTTTTAGCTTTTTCTGTTTCTTTTTGAAGATAATCATCCAAGCCAAGATTTGCTCTTTTCGCAAGATCCGTGAGGATTTGTTGGCGAACAAATTCTTCTACAGCATGTTTTTGGGCTTCGAACACACCAAGTTTTGCATCAAAGATCTCTGGGCTGGAGCGCTCGAGCTCATCCGCAGAAATATCCTTACCCATGAATTTGGCAACTGCACCAGGAGCACCGCCGTCTTTCTTAACAAATTGAATTCCCGATTCACTGGCATTGCCAGCTTCTTGGGTGCAACCAACCATGGTGAAAACCGCGAGAGCCGCGACTTGTGATACTAGTTTGAGAGAAACAGAAAAGTTTTTGCTCACTGTGATGCCTCCGAGCTTACTAAAAGTTTTGAACGATATTGTGAAGGTATCATAGACCTGATTTTTTTGATTGTGTAGGAAAAACAAGGCCATGCATCGCTTCTGTTGCTAGTTCGGAAAAATCTCCCTGAGAAAAAAAGGCACCAGTGGATTGGGTGCATTTCGCTACCGGTGCCGTTTACTCCAGTGTTTTGAGTTCGTTCACTGGGTAGAAAAGCCCATAATATTCAAGCACATAGAGAAAATTCGGCTTTGGCACACTCTTCGCAATAAGGTTTAATGTTAACCGTTGCACGTACGTTATGGCTGTCGTTGTTAGTTCCAGCAAAATCATATCTTAAACTCCGCTACTCAGACCTACCACTGCCGCCCCTCTAGAGAAACTAGAGAGGGCCGGTCCGCGTTCTCAGTAGGCCACGGAAATTCCCACCGCAAAATTCCAATGATTCACGGAATCGCTGCTAATATCACTTTCTACGCCGTCGGAAATTTCGTGGCGGTAATTAATAGAACTGAACTCCAGGTCGAAATAGCAGTGGTTTGCCACGCGGTAGCCAGCCAGCAAATGGAAGCCAGATGGATGCGAAAATTGGAAGTCGGATCCAGAGCTAACAGTGTACTTACCAATCAAATCGTAGCTAAACACAAGCTTCCAGGGGCCCGGCTGGTACGCCAAACCTAGGCCAAGCGAGTACTCGTGCCCGCCGAGGGCGTTTCCGGCGCTTTCCGTGCTCGCGCCTTGTCCGAAAATTCCATAGTCGAAGAGAATGCCTGCGAGGAAATTTTTGCTCACGTAGTAGCCAGGCATGGCCTCAAGATTTAGCCCATACATACTGCGTGATTGCAGGGTGCTGCTATCATTGCCTAGGCTTCCCGCCCCGAGATTTGTGCTGGCGTGTAAACCGAAACCATCTGCACGAGCGTTCGCTCCGAGAAGAGAAAAGAGGAGCAAACAAATCAGGGTTAGTTTCATTATCTATTTATTGTAGGAAGAAGAATTTACAGTAGCAATAGCTTGGGCCTATAATTAGTAGAGGGAGGAGGCCAGGATGGGCTCTGAGCAGTCAATAATCTATTCGCGCGAGGGGAAACTTCATTTTTTCTGTCCTCTTTGCCGTTATCACCAAAGCACCAATACCATCACGAAAGTGGGCTGGAAGCATCATGCTCAGATGACCGTGCTCACGCTCACTACGATGATTGTGGGTTGGCCATTGTTTGGCCTAAAGTCCGCTAGTTTCTATCTCTTCTATTGGACTCTTTTCGAACTCTTCTATCGTGCGCGCAAGCGGGTGGCGTTAGTTTGCGAAAGTTGTGGCTTTGACCCCTTTCTTTATAAAGTGGATGTGCAAAAGGCAAGAAAGGCCCTGAAGGCCCATTGGCAGACCAAGATCGACAAAGAAGGGCTCTTTGCGGGCAAAAAATTAAAAAATTATCAGACTAAACCGCTCCAGACTGAAAATAAGCCAGGCGTATCGCCTTCTGAGCCCAGGGTTCCTTGACTTGAACTGACAAAGACCATACAAATCCCTGTCTAATATTTTTAGTTCGGGGGGAAACCATGTCAGTAAATAAGGTGCTTTTGATCGGCCGTCTCGGAAATAATCCTGAGATTCGTCACACAAATACAGGCTCTGCCGTAGCCAATTTCAATATCGCTACGAGCGAAAACTGGAATGATAAAAATGGTCAAAAACAAGAGCGTACCGAATGGCATCGCATTGTTGTTTGGGGCAAGCTCGCTGAGCTTTGCGAAAAATATCTTTCTAAAGGTCGTCAGTGCTATGTAGAGGGTCGCCTACAAACTCGTTCTTGGGACGATAAAGATGGCAACAAGCGCTACACCACAGAAGTTGTGGCTACCACGATTCAATTCTTGGGTGGTCCTAACGCAAGCACTGGTGCTGGCGCAGGCATGAACAACGCCATGGATAATGGTTTTGAGCCAAGTGAAGCTCCGCAAATGGCAGAGTCTTCTTTCACCGAAGATGAGATTCCATTTTAGATTTGAGATGATCCGTTGAAATTTTTAGTTGTCATTCCAACCTATAACGAAATTCAAAATCTACGAAGTCTCGTGGAAACTGTATTTCGTGTGGCAGATGCTTCTTCCCATCTTTACGATGTGGAAAAAGTAGGCGTGCTTGTGGTGGATGATAACTCGCCGGATGGTACCGGTGATTTGGCCGAGGAGATCGCGAAGAGCGAACCTCGGCTTTCTGTTTTGCATCGTCAGAAAAAAAGTGGTCTCGGAAAAGCCTATGTGGCGGGCTTCTCCTGGGGCATCGATAATGGCTTTGATACTTTCTGTGAAATGGATGCTGATTTTTCTCATAATCCAGAATACTTGCCCGAATTTTGGCGCCTCTTAAAAGACAATGATGTGGTGATCGGCTCGCGATATGTGCGAGGCGGTGGCGTGAAAAATTGGGGCGCCGGGCGTCGCTATATTAGTCGCGGCGGAAGTTTATACGCGCGCACCATTTTAGGTTTGAAGGTGAAAGATCTAACGGGCGGCTATAATGCTTGGAAGAAGCCTGTTCTCGAGGCAGTTGATTTGAGTGGCTTGCGTAGCGAAGGCTATGCCTTTCAAATCGAGCTCAAGTGGAAGGCCTTCAAAAAAGGTTTCAAGCTCGTAGAGTTCCCCATCATTTTCGAGGATCGTCGTAGCGGACAATCTAAGATGTCGAACAGTATTATCGTGGAAGCCATGCTGCGCGTGGCGAGCATGCGCTTTAATTCATGAGTCCCACTTTTTGGCGACGCTTTCCCACCTTTGCAGCTGGTAGTTTGCTGGGTATTTCGTTCGCGATTATTTATGTGCAGCAGCGGATGATTGCTTCTTCCGTGAAGCCTCTCGATGATTTTCAGAAAAATATAGGGGAAGTGGCGGCGGGGCAAAAGTTGCCGCTGCATTTTCGTCTAGCCAAAGACTGGTCTTGGAATAAACATTTTCCCTGTAATCTCACTTTGATGAAAGATCCAGGCAATGGCATGGATCGCCAGGAACTGCAGACTGCCGTGATTCAGGATTCAACATTTGTTTTTGAGCTCGCCCCTTTGAGTGAAGGCAATTATGTGATTCGCGCCGATGTGGCGGAGTGTAAGCAGGGCGAGAAGCGTCCGCTCTGCTATGGGCAAATGCAGTACTTCGCGTTTCATGCTGGGGTGAAGGGGAGCACTAGCCTCCCCAAGATTGAACTAGTGCCTCAGAATCTGCCGATACCGCAGTAGAAGAAACCCTTCTCTTTCACCATGGCTGGTTTCCAGATATTTCTACCGTCGAAAATTTTATGACCGCGCATGAGTTCCTTCATCTTGGTGAAGTCTGGCGTGCGGAATTCGTTCCACTCGGTAACTACCGCGAGCGCGTCAGCGCCCTCTAGGGCTTGGTATGCACTATCGCAAAGTTTTACGTTCTTTGGATCGATATGCATGTGGCGCATAGCTTCGGGCGCTGTTTCGTGGGCCACAGGATCGAAGGCTTGCACACGAGCGCCAGCCTTTAGAAGCTCATCGATGAGAACCAAGGCGGGGGCTTCCCGCATATCATCTGTATTTGGTTTAAAGGCGAGACCCCATACAGCGATGGTTTTTCCTTTGAGCTCGCCAAAGTGAGAAATGATTTTTGCGCCGAGGAAATGTTTCTGCGCATCATTGGCCTTTTCCGCCGCATGGATCACATGCATGGGGAGGCCTGCATTTTGGCCAGTCTTGAGGAGTGCTTTCACGTCTTTCGGGAAGCAGGAGCCGCCATAGCCAGCACCGGGATAGAGGAAGTGGCGACCAATGCGCACATCACTCGTGATGCCGGAGCGAACACTCTCTACATCTGCGCCGAGACGATCGCAGAGTAGTGCGATCTCGTTGATGAAAGAAATTTTTGTGGCGAGCATAGCGTTGGCAGCATATTTCGTCATCTCCGCAGAGAGGTTTGACATGCGCAGGATTGGATTTCCTTGGCGCACGAAAGGTTCATAGAGTTCGTGCATGGTTTTCCAGGCATCATCATTATCGGTACCAATCACTACGCGATCTGGTTTGAGAAAATCATCGATCGCAGAGCCTTCTTTGAGGAACTCAGGATTGGAAACGATATGGGCCTTAAATTTTGTTTTGCTGGAAACGATCTCGGAAACTTTTTGGGCTGTGCCTACGGGAACCGTGCTTTTGTTCACTAGGATCTTCGTGCCATTCATAGCAGTGCCGATATCAGCGGCCACTTTGAGCACAGCGGTAAGATCTGCGGAACCATCCACGGAAGAAGGAGTACCCACAGCTAGGAAAATTACTTCTGATTCTTCCACGGCATTTTTAAGATTCGTGGTGAAGTGAAGACGCTTCTCTTCCTGGTTTTTCACCATGAGTTCGGCAAGGCCGGGTTCAAAAATGGTGGGAACACCCGATTGCAGTTTGGCGATTTTGGCTGGATCGATGTCCACACAGATCACTTGATTGCCAGTTTCGGCAAAGCAGGTTCCGGCCACTAAGCCCACATATCCAGTTCCAATTACAGCTACTTTCATGAAGTTCTCCTATAAATTCGGCACCTCAGTTATACTGTGGCCATGACGGAACGTCTACCCCTCACTGTATTGATTATTACTCTGAACGAAGAGCATAATATCGCGCGCGCGCTCAAAAGCGTGGATTGGGCCGCCGAATGCATTGTGATCGATTCAGATTCGAAAGATAAAACCCAGGAAATTGCGCGGAGCATGGGAGCGCGGGTGATCAATCGCGATTGGCCTGGCTATGGGCAGCAGAAGAATTTTGGACTCCAGGAGGCAAAGTACGATTGGGTGCTGAGTCTGGATGCGGATGAGGAAGTGTCGCCGGAGTTGCGCGCGACTCTGGAAGAGTTTTTGAGAGCGCATGGCAAGGTAAAGGGGCAGCAATTCTGGGGCGCTGACTTTCCACGCAAAACTTTTTACCTCGGCCGCTGGATCATGCATGGCGGCTGGTATCCGAATATCCTAACTCGTCTATCGCATCGCAAGCATTCCAGATGGACGACGCCGCAGGTGCACGAAAGCTTACAAGTAGACGGCGGGACTGCGCTGCTAAGTGGCGATTTGCTGCACTATACTTTCCGCAATGTGGGCGATCAGGTGATCACCAATGTGAAGTATGCGAAGTTCGGAGCCTTGGCCGCGAAGGCGCGTGGGGAGAGGGGAAGCCTCTTCAAAATTATTTTGAAGCCTGTGGGAAAATTTCTGGAAACCTATTTATGGAAGCGGGGTTTCTTGGATGGCTTTCCGGGTTTTGTGATTTCCGTGAATGCCGCTCATTCCATCTTTATGAAGTACGTGGAGCTACGTCTTGAAAAAAATACTCCTCATCGACAATAATATCGACCCTCCTTATGGCTGCGCAGAGATCCGCGAAGAGCTCGAGAAGGCCGCCGCTGGATTGTTTCCGATTACTGTGGAGTCTGCGCGCGCGCCCGATTCTGCGTTGCCCGTAGATTTTAGTGGAATTGATGGCGTGGTGATCTCGGGGTCGAAAACTCGAATTTTCGAAAATGCTCCATGGATTGAGATGGAGATGGAAGCCTTGCGTAGTCTGCATTGTTTGAGGATCCCAACTCTCGGCATTTGCTACGGGGAGCAGCTCATGGTGCGTGCTTTGGCAGGGGAGGCATTTACCGGTGCCTCAAAAGTTTCAGAGTATGGCTGGGTGAGGGTAGATTTGACTGAGGCTGCTAAGAAATCGGCTATTTTCGCATCCTTGCCAAAGAGTTTTACGTCTTTTGGTTTTCATAGTGATGAAGTGTACCGTTTGCCTTCGAACTTTTTATTGGCAGCGAAGAGTGAGCGATGTGCTGTGCAGGCCTTTGATGTGCTAGATGCTCCGATGTGGGGAGTGCAATTTCATCCAGAGCGCGGATTGGTAGCGGGTAACCAAGGATTAGATCGGCGGAAGAAAAATAATCCTGAACAAGAAATTTTAGGTAGAGATTTGGGCGAGACCCATTATGATCCGCAAGTGGCACACCATATTTTTAAAAACTTTTTGCAGCAGTTGAAGGGCTAGTCGTGAAGCGTTTTATTGAGAGTTTCAAACTAATCCTAAAATTCCTATTCGCGTTTGCGATCATTGGATACATGGTGAAATCGGGGCATCTCGATTTAGCCACGGTTGGCCGTGGTCTTGCCCATCGTAAGTTGATTGTGCTTTGTTATGCACTTATCGTCTGCTCCACTGCCTGTGCTTTTTTTCGTTGGCACCTATTGCTCTTGGGGCAAGGCTTGCGATTCTCTTTTTTGAAAATTGTACGCTATGGAATGATCGGAGCCTTTTTCAATACCACCATGCCTGGAGCTGTGAGTGGAGATATTATCAAGGCATGGTATATGGTGGCAGATCATAAAAACTACGATAAGACCCGTGTACTTACCACGATTCTACTGGATCGAGTATTTGGTGTTTTCGGCTTAGTGATTGTGAGCTCTATTCCCTTGCTCTGGAACTGGCAAAGTGTGTGGGCGATACCGGAACTACATCATGTAGCGCAACTGATCCTTCTTTTGTTGCTGGGAGTGATCGTCTTCATTTCGTATATTTTATTTTCCATGCATGGTCCGCTGGCGGTATTACGACGAAAAATGGATAGCCTAATGAAACACAAATACGGGGCGGCCTTTGTAAGAGCCTATGATTCGTGGACTGAATATCGCAAACACCCCGGATATCTTTTCCTGGGTTTACTGTTCTCTGTGTTTACGCATCTCTTTGTGATGACCATGGTGATTGCCTGCGCCACTGCCATCGGAGAGAATAAGCTAGAGTACTATCAATATTTCATCCTTGTTCCGATCGGACTACTCACCACCGCAGTGCCTTTAGCGCCCGCAGGATTGGGCGTGGGGCACGTAGCGTTCAAGGCTCTCTTTGGATTATTGGGTTCCACGAATGGCGCAGAAATTTTTACGCTCTTCGTGGCCATTCAGATTAGTTTCAACCTCCTCGGTTCCTTTTTCTATATTGGTGGTAGCAAATACCGACCACAGGAATCCGATAAGAGCTAAAGAACGGGCGAAGTTTTTGCATAGCTGGAGCTATGGAACTTCGCAGTCACCAGCAAGAAATTTTAAGTCAGCTTTTGGCCAAGCAGCATGTTTATGGATTTTTACCCACCGGCTCAGGGAAATCCTTATGCTATCAAATTCCTGCTAGAGATTGGGGCTGGCGCGTTTTAGTGGTGAGTCCCCTGGTAGCCTTGATCGAAGATCAAGTGCGAGCCGCAGAAAAGCTCCAAATAAAAGTGGCTCGCATCCATAGCGCATTACCGGAACGGGATCGAGAACGAGAAATGAGTTCGATCTTCGATCATGATACCCGTCTGATTTTCATCTCCCCCGAACGTTTTGTGCAGTGGAGTGAAAATCCTAATAAGCAGAATCTCTTGCGCTCCTTTTCCTTGCTTGCTCTAGATGAGCTCCACTGTGCCTTTGACTGGGAGGATTTTAGGGGAAGCTACGCGGCATTAGCAAAGCCTATTCAAAATTTTGCCAGCTGGGGCTTGTTGCTTGGGCTAAGCGGTAGCTTAAGTGCTGTGCAAGCCGAATCCTTTTTCGCCAAATCCAATCTTTCTGTAAAACTTGTGTTGCGAGCGCTTGGTAGGGAAAATTTACAGCAGTTCATTTTAGATTTGGAAAATGAATCAGAGCGCAGCCTACTATTGGCGGCGCTTCTACGAGAAGTGGAAACGCCAAGTACCGCGATTGTCTATTGTTCCAGCAGGGTATCCGCGGAAAATACGAAGATTTTTTTAAGCTCGCTTGGCCTAAAGGCGGATGTGTTTCATGCGGGGCTTCCGGCCCAAACGCGCATGCAAAGAGTGGAGGATTTTCGAAGCGGGCGATTACGCATAGTGTGTGCGAGCAATGCTTTTGGAATGGGAATTGATTATCCAGCTGTGGATCGAGTGATTCATCTGGGGATGCCTTACGATATTAATTCCTATTGGCAAGGAATTGGACGAGCGGGCCGCGACGGAAGATCGGCTTCTGGCTTTGTGCTCTGGTGCCGGAGCGATGCGCTTCGATTGCACTCGATGACAAGTAGCGCGCAGAATCGGGCAAAAAAACTGTGGGCACTTTTTTTGCGCGAGGAGTGTAGGAAAATATCTCTCGCAAAATATTTTGGATTGCCCCAAGAGCCTTGCTGGGCGTGCGATGTTTGTTGGCGCAAGAAAAATTTTTCACTTCCTCGCTTTCTTCCCGATCCCCACTTCTGGCTCTACCGCAGGCAGTGGTGGCTGAAGAGCCGCATGGACACCGAAGCATGGCTGGAAGAATATTTTATTTCTTCATGAAAAAATCTTGACGATTTGAACTCACATGATAGCGTTAGCTCATAGACACGATGAAAAACTTTTCGAAGCGATTCGTCGTGAAACGAAAACACAAAAAACATTCTCTGGAGGAATGACGTAATGAATAAGGCTCAAATCGTTGACCAACTTGCAAAATCTCACACCATCCCAAAAACCCAAGCAGAAGCTATGCTTAACACCACTCTTGATCTTATCAAGAAAGCTGTGAAAAAAGGCGATGTAGTGACCCTAGTTGGCTTCGGCAGCTTCTTCAAAGCTAAGCGTAAGGCTCGTAAAGGCCGCAACCCACAAACTGGCGCAGAACTCAAAATCCCAGCTCACAACGTTCCAAAATTCCGTCCTGGAATGGAATTCAAAAAAGCTGTTAAGTAATTAACGCGCTTTTTCGAAGAAAAGCCCTCGCTATTGCAGCGGGGGCTTTTTTTTTGTCTCTGAACGTATTAGATTCCTAAGACTGCGCTGGGATGGTGGAATTGGTAGACACACAGGACTTAAAATCCTGCGGACCTTAATCGGTCCGTGCGAGTTCGATTCTCGCTCTCAGCACCACAACTAAAATAAAAAACTTCGGCACGCCCTCCAGGCTCGGAGCTCTCGGCTTCCCGCCTCGCTGCGGCGAGAGACCGAATCATTCTCACGTTAAATTCGAGTGCCGATCTTTAGATACTTCGAGCAGCGAAAAAGTTCTACATATCCTGTCTTTTGAACGAGGCCGCACTTTTCTAGGAGCTCTTTGTGGATTCTTGCGTCTTCTTGAAGGGCCCCATTGCTCTGAATATACCAAAAACTATTTTGATTCTCCGTAGTGCCTGGAGCGATTTCAGCGGCCTGGCCATTTAAAAAAGACCAGGCGTGGAAATCATGAATATCGGCCCCTCGATCGCTCGCCAGGAAAACTAAGGGACGATTCGACTGACTCCAAATCGTGGCGATAATCTTTTCCTTCACTCCTAGGCTCGCGGCGTGCCAACCAGTGCCATCCTCCGTTTTTAATCTTTGCTCCCATCTATTCGTATTAAAAATCGCAGGAAGAATCAGCACCGCAATTAGGGCTATGGCAAGGATGCGATACTCTCGTTTTCCTGCATAATATAATTCGGAAATAGGCTTCATGATGCCAATCCAGACCACAGGGAATATGAAAATTGCCCATTGATGAGAGATTAATTTTAGGGAAGCGCAGGCAAGGAAGAAGGGGAAAATGCTTCCGGCAATCCAAATCAATAAGCATTTTTCGTTGATGGAAAGCTTTGCGTAGTTTTTTGCGCTGCGGAAGCAATATAGCAGTAGCAGAAGAGTTTCAGGATAAAACCACTCTGTTCCCTCGGAGAAGGAAATCCAGCCAACATGCCTCGGAAGGTAAACGCTATTGGCAGAAATGAGATCTCGTAAAACGGAAAAGGCTCCTAGGAATCCGCGATAGCCAAAGGCGAGAAGAGTTCCTAGTAAAACTATGGCTGCCAAAGCTGCCAAAATTTGTTTTGAAAGTTGAATCCGTTTAAAGAAAAAAAGAAATGGGAAAAGCAGCGGCAAAAGAAGGGCAAGTGGATGCGAGCTGTAAAGCCAATGTATCCAGGGCGATAAGCCAAGCAAGGCGGTGCTCACGATCAAGGCCAGAGCTAGGGGAGGCAATTTCCGTGGCTGAAAAAACCATAGAATGATGCCGATGGGTACATAGAGAATTGCTGAGAGAAGGTGGCAGCTAATCGCAATTGATATCGCAGCCACACAGAGCCAGAGTTTTAGCGCTTTTCCCTCATTCAGGTATTGCAGGAGTGAGTAAAAAGCGAGAATAGTGAGCGCGGGTAAAATCGCGGGTTCCCAGAAACGTTGAAAGTAAAAGAGAGCAAAGACCGGCGAAAAAAAGAAGCAAAGCGAGCAAAGGTAAGAAAAGTATTTTCCCAAAATTTGATCCGCTGTTTTCATCAGAGTGCCGTGAGCGATCAGGAGAAAATAAATCACGCAAACTTGCAGGGAGACGATCTTAGGATATAGCCATAGGAAAATTGCATAAATCGAATAGACGAGTGAAGTATGCGGAATTCCCATACTAGATTGAATGCCGAACCAAGATCTTGGCCCATCGATCATTTGGCGAGAGAAGAGCATGGCTAGAGTATCATCGTTGGAAAATTCCCAGGTTTTTAGCCAGCTTAATTCAAAACACACATAGAGAAGCACTAGCGCTAGAAAGAGAATACTCTCTTCGTTGTCGCGAACTTTTTTGACTATTTTGTGAATATCACGTTTCACTTGTTTTTATTTTGCAGAATCTAAAATGGGGGTTTCGAGCCCCTTAAGTTGTGCCCCAGTTTTGCCCTCTAGATCAAAGTAGTGAATGGTATTTTCGCCTTTTTTCAGCCAGGGAGCAGGTGCATAGAGAGTTCCTTGGGGGCCAATTTTCCAAAAGCGTCCGAGCGCGCGACCATTGAGCCAAAGCATTCCCTTACCGAGGGCTCTTGTGTCTAGGAAAGTATCGGCAATTTCGTGAAGATGAAAATGGGCTCGGTAGAAACAGGGGCCAGTGCAAGTAGCCCTATGGTAGGGAAGGGATTCAATATTGTGCATTGGGAGGGGGAAAATCTCCCAGTTCTCTAGAGACTTTCCAGCAAGACGTGCTGCCCGGATACCCTTATGCTCTCCTCTTAGGGAAACGCTATAATTGATGCGTCCCGAGTTTTGCAAAAGAATATCCAACGTACTGTTCTCCTTAGAAATGTCCAAGGCGAGCGTATGCTCTTTCAATCTTCGATCGAGGGTGCCCACTAGCGTCTTGTTCACATAAACTTGCGCATAATCGTTGAGGCCCTCCAGGGCGAGCTCTGCGTGACCCTTTCCAATTTTCGTGCGATACAAAATCCAGCCGTAGGCCTGATCCACTTCTTCCATCGATAGAGGATCTTTCGAGAGAATTGGTTCAGGGAGAAAATCCCAGAGCGATACACTCTCGTTCGCCGTGAAGCTTGGAATGCTGATCGGTGGAGCGAGTTCGGGAAAGGCAGCGGGTTTATGCCCTGTAGCTTTCGTGATCACTTCTCGGAAGGCCTTAAATTTTTCGGTGATGCGTCCGCTCTCGTTGAGTGGAGAGTCGTAGTCGTAGCTGCTTACGTAGGGTTGATAGTCACCCTCTTCGCTATTGGCGCCATTCATAAATCCAAAGCTAGTTCCGCCGTGAAACATATAGAGACTCACGGAAAAACCCTTGCTCAGCATCCATTCTAAATCAGCCTTCGTTTGTTCTACGGGCGAGCTATTATGCTTTTTCCCCCAGGCATCAAACCAACCCACCCAATATTCTCCAGCCATCGAAGGGCCGGCCAGACGAGCAGCGTGCAACTTGGTGAAGGCCTTCGTTGTTTTACCGGCTCCGAAATTCACCACAGCAGGCAAATCGGCGAGCATTCCATTCTTCAAATCATCGGCTCCATCGGCGGTATACAGCAGTGTATCTTCAAAGCCGCTATCGATAAGCGCCTGCTGAACTGCTTTCATATAATTTTGATCGCTGCCAAATGAGCCATACTCATTTTCCACTTGGATTGCGATGATGGGTCCGCCGTGGGCTAGCTGCAGAGAGCTCAATTGTTTGCCGAGTGCCTTGAACCAGCGCTTTACTGCGTTCATATAGGCGGTATCGTTGCTGCGAATGATCAGATTTTTGTCTTTTAGTAACCAAGCGGGGAAACCGCCAAATTCCCACTCGGCGCACACATAGGGGCCGGGCCGAAGAATTACATATAATCCCTCTGCCTGAGCTTCTCGAATAAACTCGGCCACATTTTTATCTCCGGAAAAATCATACTCGCCCGGCTTTTCTTCGTGAACATTCCAGAACACATAGGCGGTGATCGTGTTGAGGCCCATCGCTTTCGCAGCCTGCATGCGTGCCCGCCAATACTGATGGGGAATGCGAGGATAGTGCATTTCGCCAGAAATAATCTGGAAAGGTTTATCGTCCAAAAAAAATTGCCCCTGTTTCACTTCGAAGCTATGCATCGATACTCTCGTTGGTTTTGGATTCGTGCCGCTGCAGGCCGTAAGCGCTGCTAGGGCAATGAAAAATAAAAAAAAGAATCTTGTTCGCATAA
>CAIPTA010000049.1 GCA_903867855.1 Oligoflexia bacterium
AGACGACAAAATACCCAAAGCATGGCGCTGGAAAATAAAATTCGTACAAGTGCCCAAAAAGGGAACAAGAGCGTGAAGCCCACATCATAGAGAAAATCATTTCCCGAATAGGAGAAGAGACTATAGCCTTCCTCCGTGGCCATGAAACTTCGCATCCAATTTTGGAGTAAGGATTGGAGCACGATATCGTTCATCGCCGACCAAAAAAGCGCGATAAAGGTAGCGATCCAGCCACTTAAGAGCCCCAGCGTGATTAGCTCTCCCGTTTCCATCTGCAGGAATTGCTCGCGAAAAAATTTCGTGGGCGAAAATAAAACCTTCGCGCAGGTATCGAAAAAATCTCTAATCGGATGGGGCCGACTAGGGAGCGGAAGGGTCAGGATGTTTTCCATTTGGCTCACTCGTGATTACTTTCTTGTTCGTTGCTGCCAATAAATCTGCGTAGCGCACAGGGAGATGTCGCAAAATATCCAAACCAAAGCGACGCTGCTCCGCGGGTATTTCTCCCTCCACTAGGGCATTTTGTTTTCCATCAATCGTGAAATGATAGAGGCGCTGTTCTTTCCCGAAAGAAATGGTGAGCGCTAAATCGGCTAGTTTTTCTTTTCCTTTTTTTACAAAGGATTCCACATCCGCTTGGGCGAGACTATCCAGGAACGCATTGATGCGATCACTGGAAAATGCCTCCTTCGCTTCCTCTCCTGGGGCAAGCTTCCATACGCCAGCCTCACGAATTAGGGCGAGCTTGCGCTTGTCTCGCGGAAACTGAAACTCCACTCGATCAATCAAGCTGCGATCCGCTTCCGTGAGGAGCTTGTGCTCACGATACTCAAAGATATCTTTCTGGAAGCGGGAAATTTCGGCCGCGTCTACCATATATAAGCCAGGCTTACCGCTCACGCGGGCCACATAATCACTAGAATCTGTTTTCGCCTGGCGGAAGAGCTCAAGGCTATATTTCTTTTGCTTTGCGCCCTCGAGCTGAAATTGCAACACAGGCTTCCCCTTTAAAAGCTGCAAAGCCTCTGGGCTTGTTTGGTTTTCAGCAACCACGGATTTAGCATTGAGATAGGTAAGCGTGGTGGAAAGGCCGCCGATCACCACAGAATTAGCCTTCACCGCGATCGGCTTTTTGAAAAGCCAATCATTTTTCTCTTTTTGAAACTCAAAATTATTCCAAGCAATGGAAGAAAGATCATTCACGCCGAGATCTGGAAAGAGGCGCTTATTCCGCCAATGAAATGCTCCGCCCTTGGCCACATTCGTGAACACTGCAGGAATAATATAAATCACCTTCTGGCGCTCGCTACTAAAAGCATAGAGATTCGGCCCAATCGCCGTAGCCTTGCCCACCTTCAGGAAATGAGCACTAGAATCCCCAGCGAGATGGAAGGTGATCTGAAGCTCGGGAGCATCTAGCCCATACTCGCCAAATTTTCCTGGGTCATCAAGATCGATGGATTCCACCACTTGCGTATTTTTTAAGGAATTGAGAAGAGCCCCCACTGCAGATTCATCAGCCACATCCACCACAGGGCGCTGCACATGCCAGTTCCCTTGGGAATCGAGCGGACAACCCGTAGCCGCATCACAACCCAAATCAAAAGTACCCTCTGAAGAAGTGATAGAAAGTGAACTCAGCTTAGCATCCTTGAGCCAGAGGAGATGATGATCTTTCTCTTTGGCCTCTTCTCGCTTTTGCTTCCAGTGGAATGGATCAAACATCGCAAGAGTGCCGAGACTCATGAAAACTAACATGAGGATAAAAGTAGCGCGAGTGCTCACTGCTTGAGCCTCCGGCGCCATACCATGATCCCTGCCACTACGAGCATGAGCGGTGCCACAAAAACAGCGAGGAGAAATACGAAGTTAATCGCGTTAGGATTGCCGCTGAGGCCATCATCCTTCTCCTCTTTTGCACGAATACTGATCGATTGCTCTTGGCTCCCGAGCCATGCCACAGAGTTCAGCAAGAGATCACGGTTACTAGCCGCTTTGATCACTCCATTGCCGGCGATCGAAGCGGTGCCGAGCACCACTACTCGCCCTTTCGCTGGATCTTTTTTTGATTCCACGGCTATTGCAAGATCCATCTGCCCCTTGAAATCTTTTCCTTCATGAAAACGGGCGATGCCTTTTTTAAGCTCTACCCAATCCCCCTCCGCCCAAGCGTTAGGTGAAGTGTGGGCAAGACTCGTGAACGTTTCATCGCCGCGATCATTATGTTGAATATAAGTGGTGAGCGGGAATAAAAAATTCGCTACCAAACCCATTTTTGAACTAGGAAAATCTTTGGTGATCGCATGCTGCGTATTCGCAAAGCCCATCAATACTTGCGGTTCCACGTTGGCCGCCTTGCTAGTGGGATCTACTAGCATTTGATCCATCACAGAAACGCTGTGCAGATCACGGAGAATGCCCGCGATTTGTTTTGCGCCTTGGGAGAGACCACTCTCCCGAATATCGAGATCAAGCGCGAAGAGAACATTGCCGCCCGCCTTCATCCAATTGGAAAGCAGCTCTAGCTCTTTCGGAAAGAAAGTGGATTTGGGTCCGCCCACGATTAGAATATCTGCATCGGCTGGAATAGAACCCGTGGCAAAAAGATTTAACTCTTTCACCTGGAAGGATTCTTTTTCTAGCTCTGATTTTAGCACGCCCAAGCCATCCGCGGCAGCCATCTCATTAATAGAATGCTCGCCATGGCCCACAGTGAAATACACGGTTTGGCTTTTTGTTTTTAGGAGTTTGATAATCGCATTCGTGATTTTTTCTTCGCTCGATCCATCCACGCGCACTTGCTTCTGCGAGCCTTCCGCCGTGATCACGCCATTATCCAAGCGCTTGATATCCAAGCTCTTGGCGAGCGTGGGGCTGCGACTCGGATCTACGATCTCATAGGTAAATTTTCTGGAGGCATGCTTAAAGAGACGAAATGTAGCATCGGCTTTATCGCGGGTTTGTGCTCCGGTAAAGAAAACGAGTTTCACAGAGATAGGAAGCTCATTCAACACTTTCAGCGTTTGCGGACTCAAGGTATTGAGGCTCATCTTCGTGATGTCTTTACGCCAGTTATAATCCTTGGCCATCACATTGACGAAAAACAAAATTCCAAAAATCAGAAATACAGCGAAGCCTTTGTTAGCGCCACGCAGAGTGGTTTTCTTCTGCATAAACTGCAGAATCTTTTTATGCTCCACCGCGATCCAGGCGAGCAAGAATACCGCGAAACCAAGAGCGGTGCCGAGCACCAAACTCGTTGCCTGCGGATAGAGAATATAGCAGCTCAGCGCAACAGCTGCGGCGAGAACAGTTCCAACGCTAAGTATTGTAGAGAGAAGCTTCATAATCCTTACCCCCACTCTGAAGTGTCAAAAGAGAGCTTTGCCCCGAAGAGCGAAAAGCCAATGGCGCTCGCATAGAAAACCAAATCCGTGGTATCGATCACACCTTCCGAAAAATTCGAATAGTGACCCACAATGGAAAAGCCATTGAGCACATCACTCCAAACAGGGCCTGCACGGTGAGCCGCCCAGCTAATGAGCCACAAGAAGAGAAGCGTGCCGAAGCTAAGTGCCGCTGCCACAATTTGATTCTCCGTGCGTGCGCTCCAAAAGAGCCCCACGGCCACATAGGTAGCTGCCACGAGAAGCAATCCCATATAGCAGCCCAACACCACACCCCAATCCGGTTTGGTGAGATAAAAAAGCATAATGGGATAAATCAAGGTGCAGCTAAGCATGATCGCGAGGAGCGCAAAGCCTGAAAGAAACTTACCCAAAATCACATCGAGGCTGCGAATGGGCGCCGTGAGCAAAAGCTCTACGGTGTGATCCTTTCGCTCCTCGGCGATCAAGCGCATGGTGATGAAGGGCACGATGAAAAGCATGATCACATTCATGTTCCCATAGAGCGGACGAATCACATTCTCTGATAGTGTTGGCTTTTGCCCATAGCTGATCGCACCAAACTGCTGGAGACTCTGGCTATAGTAGGAGAGGAGATTGAAAAACATCCATCCCATGAGAAAGAGAAATACCGCGATAATGATATAGGCTATCGGCGATATAAAATACATTTTCAGATCGCGCTTTGCGATTAGCATCATATTCTGCATCATGATCTCCTTATAATTCCTTCGTATTTTCGTCTACGGTGATGAGACGAACGAAGGCATCTTCTAAACTGAGTTTTTCTTGATTCAAAGTAAGCAGCCCCAGATCCGCACTCACACAAATTTTTGCAAGATCAGAGCGCACATCAAAACCTTTCGCACATTCCACATGCACGGTGAAGGGCTCTCCCTCATTCTTCGAGGTTTTCGAAAGCGCCGTTACTCCTTGCACCGCCTGCAACTTCGCGAGAACATCTTCAGGATTCTTTTGGAGCCCAAGCGTAACCCGCACATTGGATTGCATGCGCGCAGCGATACCATCCAGGGTATCTTCTGCCACCACAGTGCCATGATCAATTACCACTACGCGTCCACAAGTGGCTTGCACTTCGGGCAAAATATGAGTGGACAAGATAATCGTATGTTCCCCACCAAGGCTGCGAATCAAATTTCTGATCTCAATGATCTGTTTGGGATCGAGACCAACCGTTGGTTCATCGAGAATAAGCACAGGGGGATTATGAGCAATGGCCTGCGCCAAGCCCACACGCTGACGATAGCCTTTTGAAAGATTACCAATGAGACGATGACGAACATCCGTGATGCCACACTTATCCATGGCATCCCGAGCGGCTGTATTAGCCTTAGTTTTGTGTACGCCGTGAAGACGGGCTGCGAATACTAGGTATTCCTCCACCGCCATCGCCATATATACCGGTGGATTTTCTGGAAGATAGCCGATGGAAGCCTTCGCCTGCAGCGCTTCTTTTTCCACATCATAGCCATTGATTTTTGCGCTACCCGCACTCGCAGGCATGAAACCACTTAGGATTTTCATCGTGGTGCTTTTGCCAGCCCCGTTAGGACCCAAAAAACCGAGGATCTCACCCTTTTTTACAGAAAAACTTATTTTATTTACAGCGACACGATCATCATACTGTTTAATCAGATCACGTACTTCAATCATTTTTCTACGGCCTCACTAGCTCAATATCTCGCTCACCAAGGAGCTTCACCAATTTGTCTACCGCCAATGCCCTATGGCTAATTGCATTTTTCTCTGCTGCACTCATCTCGGCAAAAGTTTTACCATTGCCAGCATCGGGGATAAAAATTGTATCGTAACCAAAGCCCGCTGTTCCCGCTGGCTTCTCGGCGATTTTGCCTTCACACACGGCTTCCACTTCAAGGTGCATTCCTTCGAGCATGAAAACCAATACAGAACGCATACGAGCTTTACGATTGGATTTACCCTTTAGGGCATCCAATACCTTCTGATTATTCGCCGCAGTTTGTGATTGATTCGCGCCGGGCTTCGCATAGTGTGCGGAGTGCACGCCGGGCTCACCGTTAAGGGCCTCAATCTCGATTCCAGAATCATCAGCGAGTGTTGGCATTTTAGCCGCGCGAAAGGCAGCAAAGCACTTTGCGTGTGCGTTAGCCATATAGCTCGCATCAGGAGCTTTGGATTCCACATTGTCTAAAAAGTTGGCATTACGAACAAATTGATCCAAGCCGCCCAAATGAATTTTGTGCTTGGCAAACAAGGCCGTGAACTCTTCTTGTTTCCCGCGATTCAAGGTGGCTAAAACTAAGGCGCTAGCAGTTCTCATGGTTCATTCCTCTTTTGTTACCCCTAAAGGTAATCGCTTCTGCAAATTTGTCAACGTCATGAAAATTGAAATACTCAAGAAAATCACTGGCTATTTTCGCACTTAAGCTTTCCGGAAAGCCTCCGATAAGTCTCTGACTATGAAGAAAATACTAAGCCGTTTACCGCGAGCCGGAAAAAAGAAAAAACCAACGCATGCGGTAAAAAAATGGGACCCTCTATTCATCATTTTTGAAAAGCACCTCTATGATTTCAACTATGAGTCGCGAGAGCTCTTCTTAAAGAATGTGGTAGACGAGTATGTTGCCCATTTAACGCGTCAAAAAGTGATGATTCCTCCTACGTGGAAGGCTCAGCTCGAAAAAACGCTGAATGAAGAAGTTTCCGATATGCTGGTGAGAAAGCTCTACGGCTGCCTTAACGTGGAAGAGTTTAAGAAAAAAGAAGAAGAGAAACCAGCCATCCTCGCCACCCGACGCGAAGCAAAAAAACGCTACCAAAAGCTCGTGGGCTAACTCGCTACCGTGTAAATCCACGACCCGCTCATGCATTCCATTAGTGACTAATCTTTAGACAGTTATTTCTGTGTCCGCTCCCTAATTTCAATAGCTTATCTACGGCCCCGCTTTTGCTTAGAGTATGCCGGAGATCACTCAATGCTGAGAAGCTTTAAGGCAGACCCCTATTTTTTGCAGAAGTACTATGTTGGCTCTGCCATCGCCATGCCGCTCGCCGTGCTTCTCCTCCTGCATTTCTACACCACGCCTGTATTTGGAAGCGTATTGCCATGGCTGCCCATCACGCTGCTATTTTGCACCGCCACTTTTCGTGAAGTCGCGATTGCCTTTATCCTCTCCATCTATTTATTTATTCACCGCAACTTAAGCATTGGTCCGTGGGAACTCCTGGCCATGGGGAGCGCAGGAATCTATGTTGGTATCTGGAGCTGTGTGCTGCTCCACAACGCCTCCCACAGTAGCATCAAGCCGCGCTGGTTGAATCGATTGGTTGGAGAGCTAACGGGCCACCTGCTTCTCACTGGCTTCCCTGGATTTGCGCTAATTCATATTGAGCACCATAAACACGCCGACAATCTAGAGCTCGATCCTCACCCGGCTCCTCCCGGCATGAGCTTTTATACCTATCTGCGCGATATGGGAAAAAAGCTCCCTAGCACTTTTTATAGAATGTACCTGGAGACATGGAATAACGACGCCAAATACTTAGAGAGCTGGCGCCTGGTTAAATATTTAGTGGTATTCAATCGAGCCTTCCGCGCAGCTCTTGTGTTAGCCCTACTTGGGCCCAAATTGTTTATCTTCTTTTTCATTCCGGCTGCCTTCGCAGTACAAATGTCTTTTGTTTATGTTAATTATTTTAGCCATCGCCGCGAGACGAATGGTAGCGTTGAAATTTTAAATTTAGACGAAACCCTCTTTGCTAAGACTATTAATCGTGGCTTCAGCGGCTTGCTCTATCACCGCAACCATCATCTGCGCCCTGAGATCTTTAATCCCATGAAGGTGAAAATCGATGCTTAGCACCTTGATGAGCCAAGACACTGCGAAGTGGAAATCCTTTGCGGCAGAAATTGATAGCATCGATAAAGATTTGCGCTCCACTGATGGCGTGGAAGATTTTAAACAACTCCGCAAAATGGAGTTTTGGGGAAGGTGCTGCAGCCTGCTTGGCTACCTCACCGCCTGGATACTGCCCAACCCCATCTCTGCCCTCTTGATTAGCCAAGGGAACTTTACGCGTTGGTCCCTCGTGCTACACCCAATTTCTCATGGCGCTTTCGATAAGAGCGCGCATGTACCAGAGAAATATAAGAGCACCCTCTTTGGCAAATCATCGCGCCGATTCTTGGATTGGTTTGATTGGATCACCCCGAACAACTGGAACGATGAACACAATAAGCTTCACCACTATCATTTGGGTTCTGATAAGGATCCTGATGTGGTGTTGAGAAATACGAGCTTCATTCGGGAGCTCAAGCTACCTCCCTTGTTACGCTATGTAGTGGCCTTCCTTTTGGCCAGCGCCTGGAAGCCAGTTTACTACGCGGTGAATACGCTAGCAGAATCGCGCCATCAACGCGGACT
Organism: Oligoflexia bacterium; assembly: GCA_903867855.1. Taxonomy (GTDB): domain Bacteria; phylum Bdellovibrionota; class UBA1018; order CAIPTA01; family CAIPTA01; genus CAIPTA01. Next base: position 7,832 of record CAIPTA010000049.1, read on the forward strand.
CCTCGCCACCAATCGCATTAGCTGGAATAATTGGAGCCTGTTTACACCAGAAGGCAGAGAGTTATGGTTTGTTTGCCTCCTGCCCTATGCCCTCTATCGTTTTGTGCTTCTGCCCTTACTTTTCCTACCCCTTGGAAAAACTGCAGTGATAAGCGTACTACTCAACTCTGTGTTGGCAGAAATTCTCACGAACCTCCATAGCTTCATGATGATCGCTCCCAATCATACAGGAGAAGATATCTATAATTTTTCTGGTCTGCCCAAGGGTAAGCCCGAATACTACCTTCGCCAAATCATGGGCACAGTGAACTATCCTGCTGGCAATGACTTTTTTGATTTTATCCATGGCGGAATGAATTACCAAATTGAACACCATCTATGGCCTGAAGCCTCGATCTTACAATACCGCCGTTTGCGACCACGCTTACAAGAAATTTGTGCTCGCTATGGCGTGCCCTATGTGGAAGAGAATGTGCTCTCTCGTCTCCTCAAGACCATTAAAATCATTGCCGGCTCCACGGCCCAAACGGAATTAAATCTTAGCGTGGAGTCCCTATGAGTTTTCTATTTCTTGGAATATTTTTGGGCTATCTTTCGGCCACCATCACTGAATCGCTGGGCCATAAATACACTGGCCATCCAGGCCCTACCCAACGCAAAGCCTACTTCAAGTATCCTAAGTTCTTTGCCGCTTTTTTAAAGCCTCTCTATCAGCACTTAGTAATCCATCATCATAAAACATTCCGAGGCGAGTTCTTCGAGCAGTTCAGTGATGAGGATGAAAAATTGCGCATTGATAGCTGGATCGCTCAGCGCTTTTCTCCTGAGTTCGCTGCCCTCATTTGGAAAGAGCGCTATAATCTCACGCTCGTTGGAATCGCCGGTACCCTGCCTTTCGCGCTGCCATTTTGTATTGGGCCCGCCATCATTCTTTGCAGCTTGGGAAAAATGGCTTTCTTTGGCAGCCTGGTGCTTGCCTTTAGTCCGGTGTGGCTAAGCAAATTTGTGCATCCTTTAATCCACCTTCCGGAAGAAAGCGCTAATCATCATCCTTTTATTCAGTGGCTGATGCAAACCAACTATATGCGCCGAGTATTTCGCAATCACTATCTGCATCACCAGCACCTAGAAACGAATTTCAATTTACTCCTGGGTGGCGACTACCTCGTGTTCTTGCATCGTAAAGCTACAGCGGCAGAAGAAGCTGATTTGCAAAAACTTTTGCAAGAGTTTGATCGTCGTGTGCGCCTTTCTAAGAAAAGTGCAAAAGCTAGCCATGCTTCCGAAGAAGAATTTATTGAAAAACAAAAATCTTATATCTCCTTAAAAAATCCAAGCAATGAAGAACGTTTTCAATTTCAAAGATCGCTACACCTTGGGATCTCTACTGCCCGCCGTGAGGGCTGGGCAAAAATTCTTAGCGCTCTAGCTAATGGCCAGCGTGATTTTGGAATGAAAATCTACGATACGGGAATTTCCATCGAAACTTGGGCTGATAAAAGCGAATTTCTCCTCGATGCCTATGAACAAGTTGATGAGGATCGCATTCTCTACCGGAACACTCATTTTGAATCTGGCGATTTCTTGCTCACGAATCAGTCAAGTGACTCTGATGGTCTTTTCTCTACTCTTCTTGAAGGCAGGATTAACTTTGCCCACGTAGCGCTGTATGTGGTGCTGCCGTTTAACGGCAAAAAATACCCAGCGGTAGTGGAGATGAATGAGCTAGGCGTACGAGCCGTGCCACTAAAAGCTTTTTTGAGTGAGCAGTTTAGCACCTATATAGAAGTATTTCGCCACGCAGAATCGCTACCAAAAGAAACGAAGACTCGCCTTTCGCAGGCAGCCCTAGAAATCATGGGAGAAGATCACGCTTTCGATATCTACCAGGATGCCAGCCAAAGCTACTATCTAAATTGCGCCCGCACCACCTCAGAAATTTTCCGCAGAGCAGGAATGGATCTAAATCTTGCTGGCATTCGCTATAGCGAAAAAACGCTAGCGAACCTTAAAATTCTGGGGAAAGAAGCTTGCCTTGGAAAGCGCATGGAAATGCCAGACGACTTTATTTCTCACTCTAAGTTTCAGCTTGCGGGAGTGATCGATAATGGCTGCTTTGAGGATCTCGTGGCGCGCGCCCTTATGCGAGATCGCATTCAGGATATCTGGCGTAGTGAAACACTCAATCCAAAAAAATTCCCACTTGGGTATCATCTTCACCGTTTTGTGATCAACAGCATCCAACGGGAAAAGAAACATGCGCCACTTCTACATCGCATGATTGGTATGCCGAAGGAGAACTTTCCCTCAGGACCTTTGGTTTTCCTCTCTCTCGCTGGAGCCGCCAATGATCGTATGGAGCAAGGTGTTCGCCTGCTGCGTGAGGATCTACAATTTCATCGCGAGCTCATCATGAGCCTTGGATCCTGGCAGGCCATCAGAGAAAATATTCAAATTAAAACGATGGTCATCAAGGCCTCTAGCTCTTTCCGCGATTTATACCTTCCTAGCGAAATGCAAAGCGAGGCAAAGCATGCAACCGAGAAATTTTTCCGAGCTGTTGTCCCCCTACACGCACGTGCGTCTCGCCAAAGAATCCGAAGGAGCAGAGCTCTCCAACATAGCCAAAGCGCAATTCATGAAGCTCCAAGATACCGGAATTGGGTTTGACCGCGGATTAGATTTTTTTTCTCTCTTTCGTAAGTACACCACCCAGTATTGGGTATTCGCCATCTTAAATGATGATAGCTCCATTGCCGGAATGGCCTCGGTAACTCGTTATCGCGGCAAAGTGAAAGTGAACGGAATCTCGGAAGAGCGATGGATAGGCTACCTTGGAGACCTTCGCCTATCAAGCACGGCGAGTCACATGGCGCATAAGCAATGGCGAGAAGTGTATGCGGTTATCGTGAAGCATTTGGAGAATCCGGAAAGCGAAGAGTATTGTGATCATCTTATCACTGCGGTGTTTCAAGAAAATTTACGCGCCCTACAGCTGTTTAGAACGCGCCTAAAAACGGTGAAGTACCATGAGCTTTGCCCATATTGGAATCTATCTATTTTTGAGTCTTGGTTCTCTGGAAGAGTGAATAGGGATTTTCAGCTATGCGAAGTGAGCGCAGAGCTTTTGGAGAATCGGGAGCGCCCAAGCTTAAGCTTTTCAACACTGCCAAAAGACCCTTCCTTTAGAAATCTTTTGATTCAAAACGACGATACCAAATTAGGTGCCCAGCTCTTCGATGCCCGCGGCGCTCGCACACTACGAGTAATGAATATTCCGAGTCTTCTGCGCTGGGGTTTCCGCCTAATAAGCCTATTTTCCTCAGTTCGCTATAGTGAATCAATGGAGTGGATCATTCAGGGCCTGAGTGCTCTTTCTTGGGATCAAGCTGCAAGTTTTGAGCAAAAAGAGCAATCGCTGCTGGCACTCATCAAAGCTATCTTCCTAGCTAATAAGAGAAACTTTCACCTCTTGAATATTACGTTCATGGATCAAAAGCTTTGTGAGGCGATTCAAAAGCGAGTGCCCATTTCTAAGCGCACGGCGGGCTGGCTCTTTGAAGTTACCAGTACAGAAAAATCACAAAGCTTGCAAAAGGAGAATCTAGTCTTTGAAGGAGCCTTTTTGTGAGCCGCTTAGCTGGGCTTTGGTTCGAGGCCATGCGTAACCGAGGTGATTCTGATGAAGTAGTGATGACACAGTTCATTGGTGGTCAAAGCTTACAAAAGAGTTACCTTCATGCGGATACAGATGGCGTAGGCGCCCTGTACCGAAATTTTTCCGAGCAGGGCCTCCAAGATATTCAGATAAAAGGGCTTGGATCGTCGCAAAAGATTCCCGCCCTAAAGAGATTCACTCATTTTTTGAGCGCCTTTAAAAAAATCAAAGCCCATGCAGTACATTGGCCTTTACGAGAAATTCCTTTAGACAAATCTCCCTTCTTCTACCTTCTATTTAGTGAGCAGGAAACCGCTGCGCTCCAAAATTACTGTAAAAATAAAAAAATAAATCTGCGAGTGCTGCTTCTCTTTCACTTTCATTCTTATTTCAACAAATGGCTGGCAACGCCTTGCAAGCAAGGATCTTGGCTCTTGCCGGTAAGCATTCGGCGGCCAGACCAAGCCTCCACCTATGAAAACCTGGCGAGCTATTTTATTTTGCCCATTTCGGAAGACGAAAATATTGAGGCAGTGAATGAAAAATTTCGCCGCGAAATTAAATCTGGTGCCTATTGGGGAAACTATTGGCTCCTGGTATTATTTTCGCTCTTAGGACGTAGATTCGTGTATTGGATAGGGAAACAAAACGCACGTCGCGGCTCGTATATGGGCACCATTTCCGATATCGGAGAATGGAGCTTTACTCATCCCCAGAAAGATTTGCAAGAGCAACTCTGGGCATCGGCTCCGCCGGCCTCCACGCCCTACCCGATTGGTGTGAGTAAATTAATTATCAATGGGAAGATGAGCGTGGGGATTCGCATTAATCGACGAATCAAGACGCCCGATCACGCCGAAATTGAAGCTGACCTGCGGAGACTAAAATCGAAATTACTGGAAATGACTTAGCGGAAATAAAAAAGCCAACTAAGACGATCTCAGTTGGCTTCTCGATGTTTGTAAGGCTTCTTAGTTACTACCTTTAAGCA
>CAIPTA010000050.1 GCA_903867855.1 Oligoflexia bacterium
GGATTTCCATTTCCCGAACATCAATCCCCTGGTTTAGTGGAAAAGTGTGATGCCGCATATGAGGCAGGCATTAAACACAAATACTACGATTCCCGAGGAATCAGTCTACATTCCCTTCTTACCGCGCTCCGTTCTTTCAAGGGGCAGTTGCCTGTGATGGGCAATGCCTTTGTGCACGCCACCGCTGCCGATCTGTATAAAGATAACGACGACGACGCAGAATGCCTCTACGATTCTATCGGCTACGGCTATATTGATTTCGCGAAAGCAACTGGCGGTATCGTCTACAATCTTGAAGAGGATCGCAATGCTGGAATGACCCAAGCCGGCCGCAACACTGCGGGCGTTCTTGGCCTCGTTCACGATTTCAAACTTTCATGGTCCGCTGATGCCATTGACGCTTCAACCATCACCGCAAGTGTGGATGGATCCAATACACCCTTTCAATATTCTGCTGTCACGGATAGCGTGCACCTCGATTTCGCAGGAATATTTGGTAGCACCATCACCGTAAGCTATTGCAGCCCTGCTCCTACTCCGACGCCAACTCCTACTCCGACACCCGTGCCAGTGCCGACTCCGACGCCAACTCCTACTCCGACACCAGTACCGACTCCGGTGCCAACGCCTACCCCTACACCTACTCCCACGCCTGTGCCAACGCCAAGCTGGTCGATCACGGGCTTTGACGGCACCACCACAGCCACCGCTGTCACTCTGATCTGGCAAACTAGCGGAACACCCACCACCGCCGTCGTCAATTTTGGACTAAGCGCGAATGACCTCAGCCTTGGCAGCGTGAAAGTTTCCGTGCCTAGTGCTACACAACTTGTAGTAGTGAGCGGCTTGAATCCCGCAAGCACCTATTACTTCCAAGTATTGGCCAGCGACGCTAATGGAGCCAGCGCCCAAAGCGGAGTGATCGTAAAAACCACAAAGGCCCAGTAAGCATGAGCTTGTGATTGAAATCATAGCGCAATCCACGCAGCGTCTTATTTCGGTTCCCTGTAAATAAAAACGCTGCCGTGTCCGATAAGGCAAGTGCCATGCAAAACACAAAACTTTTTTCGATTGCCCTCATCGCCTTGGCGTTTACGCACTTTGGCTTTGCACGGCACAAAAAAAATACTCCCGTAGTTCTACCACCGCCAACGATTGAACAGCACTGCCCTCCTCCGCATGAAGAGTTAGCGCAAGCACAGACTGCCAACACAATTAGCACGGCCATCGCGCCCGTAAGCTTGGCGCAGCCAATTCAGTGCGAGGATTTGCAAGAGGGTCAGTCTAGGCTCGTGCAAGCCAAAGATACGGAAAGCCCTACAACTGTGCACCACATGTATAAACTCACGCGAACCGGCGCTACAGACTACGAAGTAGTGCTCAACTTAAACTTTAAGCCTGCCAACGGAAGCAATGCGGAAATGATCAATAAAGAATTCCATGAAAAGGCCACTCGCTGCTACCAAGCGGCAGATCGTGCGCTATTAGGACCCAGCGGCGAACATCTTCATATCCGACTCGCCACGCCCAACGAAGAGGGCCTGCTCCCGCCCGTTCATGATATCAACGTGGCCGACGGTAGATTTCGCGGTGACTCTGACGACTATAATTCTAGTACTTTCGATTGCCCAACCATCCTTCATGAAAGCCTCCACTTGATGGGACTTGTGGATGAATACAAGGAAACGAAGATCGGACTGGTTTTAGATCCCAAAGATCCTTCTGGGAAAAGCTGGGTGAGCGATACGAAACTGAATGCTTGGGATTGCCGTGCAATCGGCGACAATGATTCTATTATGAGTGGCATGGAAAAGGCTTGGAGTAAAAGTTTCGGAGAAAGCAGAATGACTTTCTTTCAAGTCGACTGCACTTGTCGTTCGCCGAAATGTAAGAAAGCTTTCATGCATCCAGATCCAAATTTGCGAGATTGCCCCGCGGGCGGCCAAGATAGTCCAGTTGCTCTAAGCGCAGAGACCAATGGAAGTTTTGAGCCAGGAATTAAGGTTCTTGGCCCCGATCACTTTGTGATCACAAAAGATATGCGATCTTTTTCAGGAGCATCGCTGCTGAAACCAGCTCACTTCAATTCCATTGCTCATCCGGGCTGTGCAGAAAACCTTCCCTACTACCAATGCGCCGCCAGTGCCTATAAAACCTCAAAGGAGCATAATGGAGAAGGCTGTCCGGTAACTCCCTCCTTTTGCCATGATGGCACCACGAATTGGACCAAAGGCATCACTACACGCTGACGTTACCCGCTTCCTAAACAAATTACTACGACACCTGTTGACGCCACCGCGCTTTAGCGGCTCTAATAGTAGATAATTCTTTTTCAAGGAGTGAAACTGATGAAATCCCTACTATCAATCGCATTTTTCTTTATTACCCTAACCACCCAAGCCGCTGATTCAACTGCTTATACTCCCAATGAAGCGATCGCAGACGCGCTATCGAGTCCGCTTCACTTCGTAGGCAAAGGCAAGCTCTACGGCTACGACACCATTTCCTCCTGCCTCTATCGGAATGATAAAGTGCTCGTGCTCCACGGCTATTGCATTTCGCCTGAAGCGCCAGCAGCTGATGTTCAAATCTATTCTCCCGCCCGTGGCCAAGTGGTGGCTGTGCATGCAGAAAGCTTAAACGATGCAACCCCGATCAGCCTCACGAATCCAAAAACCTACCCACCAGAATTTTGGTATATCTTTTTGGGCTCGCTGCAAGCAGGAGAACTAAGCTTAGAGACTAACTTTTCTGATTTCGCGAATTTCTATGAGAACAGATACTCCAAATATCCCCCCAATTGCATTGTGGGATATAGCGGCAAAAAGTGTGATGCTCCTCTAGAAGAATATGCACAAAAATGGCTGCCCTCTGCGTTAGCCTTCAGAAAAAACCCGTCTACAGCCTGGAAAAACATGCTGAATACAGTGAAGGCCATCTCTCATTAGTCTAGGCACGATAACTGGTGCCGTGTGCTCCCGTACCAAGAATCGGCCATCTATTTCTCATCTTTTTTTGCGCTGAAGCCGATATATTTCTATGGGTTTTCTTGCCAAATCAAATTGGGCACTCTTTTCTGGAACAGCCAGCACCAGCCCCAAAACGGCGATGAAGCAACTCTTCGAAACAGTGGCTCGTAGCGCCTTCCACGTGGCCAAGAGCTCCGTGCGCATTGATGTGGTAGCGGAAGAGATTAAAAAAACGGAAGAAGGCGTGCGGAGCACGCTCGCGACTACAGAAAAATTGCAAAGCTCCATGCACCAGATTGCGGAACGCACAGAAAAAGCGGCCAATGCTGCTCAGACGATTGCTGAGCACGCGAAAAATGGCAGTAAAGCCATTGAGCGCAGCGTGGAAGGTTCCAGCGAACTCATCGAACGCATGAATGGAACGATTTCCAAGCTAGAATTTATCCTAGATAATATTCCAAAAATTTCTGCCATCAGCGCTGTGGTGGATGGGATAGCCTTTAAATCGGAACTCCTCGCCTTCAATGCGGCTATCGAGGCTGCGCGCGCTGGGGAACATGGTCGGGGTTTTCATGTGGTCGCCGAAGAAATTTCTAAACTCGCACAAACCACCGGAGCGCAGATGAAGGAATGTAATTTCATTCTAGATCAAGTGAAGGCGGCGCTAAATCCGGCCAAGCAATCCTTAGTAGAAATTCAAAATTTGTCCAATGCGAACTTCAAACAAACCTGTGATCTCGCCGATTCGCTCCGAGATATTTTAACCAATATTGGCGAAACTGCAGATCAAAACAACAAGATCGCGGCGATGGTAAAAGAGGAATCGGAAAATATTAGAGAGTCCCACGCTCAAATGAATTCTGCCCACTCTGCGGCGATGAAAATGACCCAAGAAACAAAAGAGCTCGCCTTGAATATGGCGGGCCTCAATCGGATGACAGAAGAAGTATATGGAAACATGGATCGCATTTCCATGGACACCCAATTCCATCAAGCGCTTAAGCTTGGTCGCGAGCTTTCTAAAAAAGTGCAAGGTATCATGGAGACTGCTATTCGTTCGGAAAAAGCAAGCCTCGAAGATTTTCTCGCGCTGGAGTATCGAGAAATTAAAGAGAAGGAGATCGCGAAACTCAATCATCTCTTTGATACCTCGCTCGTGCCGTATGACGGCTTCAATCCCCCGAAATATTTTACGAGATATGATCTGACGATCGATAAAGACATTCAAACAGCCATGGACGAAACAAAGTCTAAATTAGGCTCTCTCGTGTTCGCCTTCGTGATGGACTTAAACTCCTACTGCCCTTCGCATAATTCTAGTAGCTGCCAAAAATGGACGAATGACCCTGCAAAAGACCTCGGCGGCAATCGCGCCAAGAGATTCTTCCATAATAATTCTATTCTTGTGCGCGGAGCCCGCGTGGGGTTGCGGGGAGCCATGGATTTACCTCTAAAAGCCAGCAGGCAAGATTTTCTTAATCTCGGCATCAATTTGAAAAGGGATGATATCGCCGCAAGAAACTACCTCGTGCAAACCTATCCTCGCGATACGGGTGCGATCAACACGGCCCTAACAGTTCCAATCTATGTGCAGGAACAGCGCTATGGTGCTGTTATTTTAGGCTGGCAAGACTCGTGATTCCTTAAGGATAGTCGAGGCAGCTCGCATCCACTTCACCCACATGACCATTCACCAGCATTTGCCAGTGGAATTGTCCTTGCGCATTCGGCGTTCCAGGCGGAAATGGCCATACATGGTAGTCGCAATCGTTCGGGCAGTTTCCGTTATTAATTCTGGTGATGAAACACGCATGGTGCCAGCCGATATCTTGGGTAACGGTATAGGCGGTATTCGCATCGAGCAAAACATAGTTGGAAAGAGTTGGCCTTCCGCCCATACCGGTCCATGCCGATCCATTGCAGTATTCCGCTGCATGCGTGTGCATGTCTCTAAAGCCATCTGGCCGCTGAGTTACTGACAAGATTGTCATCTATGTAACTCCCAAATCCCGAGCCCGCTCCCTTATGAAACAAGTGCCATTATTTCCTATCACGAGAGAAATAAAAAAAGGGAAAGAGCCTCAATGCTCTTTCCCTTTTGTGCGTACCCTCTATCAGAAATCTAATTATTTCCGCCGCCAGCTCCTGCACCGCTTAGGCTAGCGGATGGGAATCAATCGAACATATTCCATTGGGAAAAGGTTGAGGGATCTAGAGGTTTTCGGTAGAGGATCTTGTCAGCAATTCAGGTCTTGGATGGCCTTAAAATGCATAGTAATATTTGGTTTCGATACACGCTAAATAATTTTTGTACCTTCTACTAGGAGGCCCTTGAGATTTTGTGGGGAGTAACCGAGAATCTAAGATGAGGAGATTTTATATATGACTTCGTCTAAAAAGCTCGTTGCGGTATTGGTTACCGGATTTTTGATTCTTTCTCCAGAAATTCTGAGTTCAAAGAGTTTCGCAGACGGAGACGCGGGAAGTCGGGAACGAGCTGGCCTGAAAGCTTTCCTCTGGAATACTGGCAGTTTTTCTCAAATTGATCCAAAAGGAGTGCAACTCGCGCCTGAGGTAGCATCAAAATTCAACATTAGAAGTAATGGGAATTCGCAAACCTTTGTTAGCGCTGCTGCTTCGCCAGGGCCTTATGCTGCGGCAATCGCACAACGCGTGGAAGTGGAGTATTGGAACGCCGATAGAGACCAGGTTAAGCGTTTCACTTCCGCAGACCGTGGCGTCGTACAGACGTTGTCGCTCGATAAAAGTGGAAAGATTTCGGCTTTGACGGTCTGCCAAGGGGCGATCCTTATGTCGCCGGGTGGTTGTTATTCGATCACCCCAGATGTCTGTGCAGCGGCTGAGAACAAATTGTCCGATTCGAATTTCAAGAAGCTTGCAGAATGTGAAAACACGCTGGGGGCCGCTCATCAGGCAATCTTCGGAGCGATGAATTCTAAGACCTATACTCAGGCCGTTACCGAAAATATGCAGGCTCTGACGCATGTCTCGAAAACCTCTAAAATTGCCGCGCCAACTGTGATTGAAGATTCCGTTGGCAAATATTATGGAGCAAACCTTCAGTCAGCATATGCAGGAAACTGGGGACAAGATTTCATCATGCTGGGAGCACTGAAAGGGATGTGCGATCAAGTCGTTAAAAACAAAGGCATGGAGTTGCCTTCCTACGTCGATCCGAAATTTGTGTACCCAGGTTCTCCGGATGCGTCTTCTGGTGCTATAGATAGTAATCCGGCAGTCAATAATGGCACAAATGCGAAGCCACTTCCTCATTCCAGCGCTGTTGGCGAGTCCGGTAACCACACTCAAGATGTTGTTGGTGCTCATTAAAAATGCACGATATGATAACGCCCTGAGTATTTACCAGGACGTTATTCACTTGATTCTAATTCATAGAATTTAAGAAATCGTAGAATTAAAGAACTGAGGATATTTCCTTGGCCCTTTTTATTTGTATTATCGAGCAAGTATCTCTTCTACGATCCACGAAAACAGCATCTCACATAAAGATCAATTTGCCATGATGAGTGAGCGTTTCTGTATTAGTCGCAATTCTTATTAGTCTCAAAAACAAAAAATCAGATGCAATTCGTGCACAAAATTACCCTGTTGCGGCCACGTTGCTCGTGCAACAGGGATAAATCGCCAAGTGATGGATAACAGAAAACTATTTTTTGGATTTTACAGACCAGTCAGAGATTTAGGCGCTATTAGATTTTTAGTAGATTTTTCTTCGAACCACTCGGTTGAGGGTTCTTCCCGTCTTCAAGTTGGTGCCCTCAGAGAGACTGATCTCGGACTACTGCCCTCGACCCTAAAGTGCGCTCGGCAGGCTCGCGTCCAATTCTAGCCTCCTGCTAGAATTGTCGATCTCCATGAGAGTGCGCGACACTCTCCGACAACTAGCCAGCCCAAAACTCTAAAATTGCCGAAGGTCGAGGCGCGCGCCGACAAGCGACTAAAACGTACACAAAAGTACGTTGCAGGAGCGCGGAGAAGCGCAACGAAGAGATTCGGCAATTTTAGAGTTTTGGTTGGTGCCCTCAGAGAGACTCGAACTCCCACACCTTGCGGCACTAGCTCCTAAGGCTAGCGTGTCTACCAATTCCACCATGAGGGCTAACAGGCGATATAAATTATGTATACCAACAACTAGCGAAGTGTCCAGGGGCCTTTTCTTCTAGTTGCGGAACATCCGTTTTGCATTTCTCTTTCGCGATTGGGCAACGCGGATGAAAAGAGCAACCCGATGGCACAGCGATCGGGCTCGGCACATCACCTTGTAGGATAATGCGTTGGCGATGCCCTTTTGGATCAGCCACAGGGATCGCAGAAAAGAGGGCTTGAGTATAAGGATGCTTCGGCGTGGCATAAAGGTGATCAGAGCTAGCCAACTCCACCATTTTCCCAAGGTACATCACGGCCACGCGGTTAGAAATATGCTCCACCACTTTCAAATCATGGGCGATGAAGAGGTAGGTAAGCTTCAGTTCTGCTTGAAGGTCTTGCAGAAGATTGATGATCTGCGCCTGAATGGAAACGTCGAGAGCAGAAACGGGTTCATCACATACGATGAATTCCGGCTCTACGGCGAGCGCACGGGCAATACAAATACGCTGACGCTGACCACCCGAAAACTCATGAGGATAGCGATTGATGGCTTCGGCGCGAAGTCCGCAAAGATCGAGGAGCTTCAGTACGCGCCGGGTAATATCAGCTCCCTTGGCGAGACCGTGAATTTTAATCGGCTCGCTGATGATGGAACCAACGGTCATCCTTGGATTCAAAGAGGCAAATGGATCTTGAAAGATGATCTGCATTTTGCGACGGATGAGTCGCAACTCTTCTGCGCCCATCTTGAGCACATCTCGGCCATCAAAGTGCACACTGCCGCTGGTGGGCTCGATCAATCGAAGCACGCAGCGTCCGAGGGTCGATTTTCCGCAGCCGGATTCGCCTACCAGGCCCAGGGTTTCACCGCGCTTGATCGCAAAGCTTACGCCTTGCACCGCTTGCACGCTGGCCACTTCTTTGCCGAAGATGCCACCGCGAATCGGGAATTTTTTCAGGAGATCGTTAACAACCACTAAGCCGTCTTGAGGAGAATAAGCCATTAGACGCCTCCTTCTTTATAAGGGAAAAAGCAGGAAGCTTTGTGTCCTGCACCCACGGATTCTAAACTTGGTTCGGCAGTAGCGCAGCGATCTTGCTTGCGCGTGCAGCGATCTTGAAAACGGCAACCCTTTGGCAGTTTCAAAAGATTCGGCACTAAACCAGGAATTGTTTCTAGGCGCGTGCCCTTGGATTTTCCGTTGTGGGAAGGAATCGAGTTGAGCAAGCCCTTCGTGTATGGATGGGATGGACGATAGAAAATATCTTCTGCCGTGCCCTCTTCCACCACTTTGCCCGCGTACATCACCACCACATAATCGCAGGTTTCTGCCACCACACCGAGATCGTGGGTGATAAGAACCACTGCCATATTGAGTTTTTGTCTAAGAGACTTAATGAGCTCCAAAATTTGGGCTTGAATGGTTACATCGAGTGCGGTGGTTGGTTCATCGGCGATGAGCACGCTTGGATTGCAGCTAAGAGCCATGGCGATCATCACGCGCTGGCGCATACCACCGGAGAGTTGGTGAGGATAGTCGTCGATGCGCTTATCAGGCGCTGGAATACCAACTAAGCGAAGCATCTCGATCGCTCTTAGGCGCGCATCTTTTTTCGAAAGTTTTTGGTGGAGAATAATGCTCTCCATGATTTGATTTCCGATGGTGAACACAGGGTTCAGGCTCGTCATCGGCTCTTGGAAAATCATCGAAAGTTCATTGCCGCGAATGCTGCGCAGTTCACGCTGAGAAAGAGGCACGAGGTTGCGGCCCTTAAATAGGATCTCGCCGCCGATCACACGTCCTGGAGGATTCGGAATGAGGCCCATAATGGAAAGCGAAGTTACGGATTTACCGCAGCCAGATTCACCCACGATGCCCACCGTTTGGCCAGGCATCACTGAAAACGAAACATCATCCACAGCGATGAGTTCGCCGCCTTCCGTGCGGAAAGCGGTGCGGAGATTTTTTACTTCGAGAACTGGTTTTGTATTTTCCACAGCCTGCCTCTACTTCAACTTCGGATCGAGAGCATCGCGAAGCGCGTCGCCCACAATATTCAACGACAATACAACCACAAACATCGCGAGCGTAGCCGCGGCCAATTGCCACCACACGCCACGAGCCAACTCTAATTTCGCTTCGTCAATCATCGTACCCCAGCTTGGGATTCCTTGCACGCCAAGGCCCAAATAGCTCAGGATCACTTCGGTTTTGATCGCCGAGATGAAAAGGAAGGAAAAATTGATAATCACGAGGTGACTCACATTCGGAAGAATATGAATAAAAATACGGCGTGCATCACTGGCACCTAAGCTCTTCGCCGCTTGCACATATTCTCGCTCTTTATGCTTCAAAAACTCGCCGCGAATTAGACGACAAATCCCCACCCAAGCGGAAGATCCGAGCGCGATACACATCGAGTTCATCCCTTTTCCTAATACGAAAGCGAGTGACAAAATGAAGAGCGTAGGATCGATATTGGAGATCGTGGTATAAAGCCAGGTGATAATATCATCGATTTTTCCACCGTAATAGCCAGCCGCCGCACCAAGCACTACGCCCACAGGCACCGCGATGAGGCTCGCGAGCAATCCCACCGTCATGGAAACATAGGCGCCATAGATGGTTTTTAGGATCACACTGCGGCCGAAAATATCCGTGCCGAACCAGAGATGCCAGCTGCCAGCGCTCGGAGGCGAATAGCTTTTCCCTACTTGCTCGCTCCAAGTGCCTGCTACCAAGCCCAAACGGGTAAGCACAGCCACGAGTGCATAGCCCAGCACGATGGAGAGGCAAAACATGGCAAATTTATCACGGCGAAGGCGTCTCCACGCGTCTTTCGTGAGGGAATTTCCCTTGGGTAATTTTTCGATTTCTACTGGTGCGGACGACATTTTCTTCTCCCCTTACTTCAGTGAAACCCGTGGATCCACGAGAGAATATAAAATATCTGTGAGCAAATTAAACACACAGTAAAGAAGCGAGAAGATAATCGTTTGCGCCTTGATCACCGGAAAATCAGAGGTATTGATCGCCTCCACGATTTGGTTCCCTAGGCCGGGGATTCCGAAGAAGTTTTCGAGCAGAATAGAACCCGTAACCAAGAAAGGAATTTCGATCACCACGTTGGTGATAATGGGAATCATCGCATTTTTGAGCACATGCTTAAACATCACCACGCGCTCTGAGAGGCCCTTGGAGCGGGCCGTGCGAATATAGTCCTGGTGGATCTCATCCAACATCACCGTGCGGTAGAAGCGAAGCTCGCCCCCAATAGATAGCACCACAGTGATAATCACCGGCAGCGCAATATAGGAAATCATCTCTGGAAAGCCTGGCTGGAAGCCGGAAATGGGAAACATGCCCCACTTATAGGCAAACCAATATTGGCCAAACAAAATATAGGCGAGCGAAGGCACGGAGAGCCCCGCCACGCAAATGATCACCGTGATTTTATCGAACCAGCCACCGCGCCAGAAAGCCACCAAGAGCGAAAGCGAAATCGAAATGAGCATCGCAATCACGAAGGCAGGCAGGGTATAGCAAAGGGAAACGGGAGCGCCATCCAAGATCATTTTGGAGATGAGCTGTTTCGAAGCATAGGAGCGACCAAAATCAAAGGTCACGATCTGCTTCAGAAAGTCGAAATACTGCCAAATGAGGGGGCGATCAAAGCCCATCTCATGGCGCATATCGGCGATCATCTGCGCGTTCGCGTGTTTCCCGAGCATGATGCTCACGGGATCACCGCCCACTACGTTAAAAAAGAAAAACGTAATGAGAGTAATACCGATCAAGATCGGAATCGTATAGAGCAAACGGCGGATGATATAGTTCATCATAAAAAACTACTTCCGCAGCTGTTTCTTGAGATCAGTATCCACGCGGAAATATTTCGCTGCGTTGGTCATGAACTCCATATACTTCCAATTTTTGATCCATGGCTGGTGCAAGCTCACCGCGATACGATTCACGCCGAGCACTACAGGGCAATCATTGGCCACCATCTGGGCAAGCTGGCGATAGAGCTTCGTGCGCTCAGGGCTTTCCTGCATGGCGCGTGCTTTTTCAAAAAGTTTATCGAACTCTTTGTTCTTATAATAGGAGCCGTTCATGCCGCCTGGCTGCGCATTCGGACCATAAAATAACTGCAAGAAGTTTTCAGCATCTGGATAATCCGCTGCCCACGCAATTCCCCAGAGCTGCACTTGACGGTGATTGATCTTCTCGAGAAGTGCAGGCCAGGTATTGGTATTCACCTTTGTTTGCACACCAATCTTCTGCAAGTTCTTAGTTACATACTCCGCCATCTGACGGCTCGTGGTATCCGCAAGAGTATCGTACACAACGGTTGGGAAGCCTTTGCCATCCGCAAATCCTGCTTGCGCGAGCAACTTTTTCGCGAGCGCGATATCGTTGGTGCGATAGATATTTTTGAAATCCGGATCATAGCCAGGAATGCCTGGTGGGATCGGCGTTTGGGAGAGCGTGGCCATGTCGTTATAGAAAGTATGGATCGATTCACGCTCATCCATCGCCAGCGAGAGTGCTTGGCGCACTAGCTTGTTTTTGAATTGCGGGATCTCTTCGCTCTCCATATTGAAAGCCGTATAGGTGAGATCCATCGCCACGTCTTTGGAGAGGCTAACCTTCTTCTCCTTCAATTCGGCAGTGAGATTGCCATCCGGACCTATCGCTTGCGCGTAGTTATCCTTCGGGATTCCCACAGCATCAATATCGCCTTGCATGAAGTGCAACCAGCGTGGTTGATCTTCCACGAGCACTCGCACCACAACGCGATCCACGAGCGGCAAACGCTTGCCTGCATCGTCGAGAAGGCCAGCTTCTTTATCGCCAGGCGCTCCTTCAGTTGGGAAAGTGGCAGGCCAGTAGTTTGGATTTTTCACGTATTCCATCACTTCGGTTGGCTTATACACCGCCATCACGAAAGGGCCCGTGCCCACAGGGTGATTCAAGAAATCAGAGCCATATTTTTCCACCACTTCTTGGGCCACTGCTGCCGTATAGGGCATGGTGAGCGCATAGAGAAATTGTGGCACAGGCTTAGTGAGCTTGATCGTGAGCGAATAATCATCGCTAGCCTCTAGGCCAGCCACTTTCGCTTCATAGTCAGCTTTGCCGGATTTGGTGGCAGCGGCGCGCCAGTCGTCGAGGCCTACGATACGGCCTTCTAGCAACCACCAACCAGTGGATTGCACCTTTGGATCCGCAAGACGCTTGAAGGAATAAATGAAATCTTTTGCCTTCAGTTCGCGGCCTTTGCCATTTGGGAAAGCAGCGTCGTCTTGGAACATCACACCTTTGCGAATTTTGAATTTGAACTCGAGGCCATTTTTAGAAATTTGCGGCATTTCTTCGGCGAGCAAGGGCTCTACCGTATAGGGACGCTTATACATGTGATACTGAAGCAAGCCTTCGTATACGCGGGAAACTTCGGTGGCAGAGTATTGATCTTCCGCGAGCGCAGGATCCATCCCCTTGATCTTCGCCACTTCCGCAACATTGAGCACAGCGCCCACTTCTTCGCGATGTTTCGTACAACCAGAAATCACAAGAACACTGAGAACCAAGAGCAAGATATTACGCATCACAACGAACTCCCACAAAAAGACGATTGACTCACCTAGCCGATTGCTCGGCTGGAGAAAGCTACATGAACGAGGGAAGTTTTGTCAAAATGATTTAACGGCCTGTCCGTGAGATGCACTTTTCGGAATTTGGAATAGAGTTGGATTGTCTGGAAGGCTCGGCTCCCAATCGCGCCAAGCCCATAGGAGAGAATTGTTTTGTTGGCCAGGAACAGTCCAAGTTAGACGCATCGTTCCAGGAATATCCACTCCAGATCTCGTTAGGTAATCCTCGAAGTCGACGCGCAAACTTTGCCCACCCTCGAGCAAAACAGTCCACAGCTCGGGGTCAGCTAATCGGCCATTCACCACGAGCTTCTCTTGGCCACGAAGGAACACGAGCTCCCCCTCCCCCTCGTCGCTTAAAGAAAATCCCTTAAACTCTGGTCTCGCCAGAAATACTTTCACTAAATCCCTGCCGCTATAGGGCAAATTAAGCAAGGGCTTCAGGCCATGCTTAGAGTGGATCACAGCTTGTCCCTCGGATTCCCACCAAGCCTCCTCGCCGTTCACCACGAGCAAGGCAAGGCGATTGCCAATCGGATCATTCACTTCCATGCGGAGCTTATCTGGCCATTGCACGAGCAGAATCGCTGCGGCGGCTAAGTTTCGTTTTGGGCTATCACTGCGCCAGGCAATGGAGCCATTGCCAGAAATTTTCGTTCTCTTGAATGAATTCTGTTCCGCACGACGCAAATCCGCCGTGGCATCACGATGTTTATTCAAGGGCGCATGAGAGCACGCCACCAACAGAAAAACGAGGGCGAGCCTAGTGGGCTGACGCAGGAACACGAGCCACAGGTTCTGAATCGGCCATTGCGCTTTCCAGATTTTGTACTTTAACTTGAACACGATTCCTAAATCCCTCTTCATCCGAATCTACTCCGAGGGCCTTCTGGTAAACAAGTAAAGCTTTCTGTGTGAGATGAAGCGCCACATAGGTATCTGCAAGGTGCTCCGCAATCACAGCTTCTGTAGGACGCAAGCTATACGCCTTCTCCAAGTAAACCATGGCCTGCTTCTGTTTACCTTCGCGATACAATAACCAGCCGTAGCTATCCAAGATAAAAGGATCACTTGGCTTCAATTCGAAGGCTCGCTTCAAGTAGCCTTCTGCTTTAGCAAGCTCTTCGCCTTTTTCCAGCAAGGAATAACCCACAAAGTTGAGAGCGTTCACATTATCGGGATTGGTTTCTAAGATTTTCGACATGAGAGCGAAGCTGTTTTTCTTATCTCCCAAGCGATCATAGAGAAAGCCAAGATAATAAAGAATGCTTTCATCCTTTGGAAAAACTTTGCGACCCTCTTCTAAGGCATCCCGCGCTAATACGAGCTTATTCTGATCCTCATAGATCGCTCCAAGCATGGGGTAGAGACCCACCAAATCAGCTCTTTTCGCCATAGCATCGCGTAGGGTTTTTTCGGCTAGAGTAAAATCTTTCGCACCACGATAGATAGCCACCACGCGGGAAACCACCATTTCATACTTCGCAAAATCTGGGCTCACTTCTTTATAGTAAGCCAAGGCGCTATCCGGCTTCTTCAAGTCCATCTCGATTTCGCCAAGGTAGAAATTGATTTCGCTGCTTACTGGGAAACGATCATGAAGATCTAGCAAGCTAAGGCGAGCCTTTTCCAACCAGCTGAGCTGCCAGTAAACAAGAGCCAAACGCAAACGCACATTCTCATTCGCGGGATCGGCTTCGGCCAAGGTTTCTAAGTAGAGCACTGCTCCCTTATAGTCATTAGCCTCAAGGTGAATCTCAGCCAATCGCTCTGCCAATTCAGGCTGACGGCTCTCTTCAAAGGAAGTTTCCAAAACTGCGCGCGCTTTTTTCGCGTTATGTTTGGTCATATAAAAGTCTGCTTCGAGCAAAGCTGCTTTCGTGAAGCCCGGACGCTTCTTGAGCGATTGCTCCAGAGCCGCAATAGCCGAATCGAGATGGCCTGCTTGCGCTTGCACCTTGGCTAGATAGAAATAGCCCACGGCTTGGTCCACAGAGCTTTCTTCCGTGTCTTTAATTGCCACTAAATTTTCTAGCACCTTCACGGCCTCTGCAGTCTTGCCTGTTTCTGCGAGCGTAACGCCGTAATAGAGCAAGGCGTCTTTGTTTTTCGGCTCTTGCTTTAGCACTTTGCGATAGGTTTCTAGCGCCGCAACATATTCTTTCGCCGCCACTTCCACACCGGCTAGTAAAAGATAACTATCGGGGTATTTTGGATCTAGCTTGATCGCCTCTTCACAGAGAGAGCGAGCCTCGGCGAGGTTGCCTTGCTTAATGAGTTCTGCTGCCAAACGAGCTCGAACCAGAGCTGATTTTGGATCATACACTAGCGTGGCGCGATAGGCTTCCACTGCCTTCACAGAATCGTTATCGAGGGAATAGGCTTGGGCGAGAGAGAAATAATGAACAGCAGCATCATCTTTCTGAGCTGGCACTCCCACTGAATCATGGGCCGCTTGCGTGTGGGTAGGTAATGTATCCTGCACTGGTGCTGGGGCGGATTCTATCGCCGCAGTTTGGGTATCGAGACGAACCACTTTTCCCTTGGGCGGAGCATGCGAGCAGGCCGCGAAGAGAGAGAGAAAAAACACCGGTGAAATTTTTTTCAAACGCGTCATGTTGATTTTTTCGGCACTTTTCGCGCGCTGCTTGACCAAAATCGAAGCGGAAGGCAGACAAAACGAATAACGAATTAAAATGGTTTTATATTTTTTGACGAATTTCGAGGAAATCGTCACTTATTTCGTGCCGAATAGAGATCTTCCTTGTCACAAGAGAGCAATCGCATTATCACAGACGGCTCGGGTGAATAACTACAATGACGCATCCGAAAAAAATTCTTGACGGTATACGACGCAGTTGGTAGTTGGCTCTTCTAAGCAACGATCAAAAGCAAATTGAGGCAACGAAGGTTCCGTCGAAGTTCTTCCGTAATGGGAAGGCGCGGCTAGCTGGACATTGCATGAGGTGGGGTAATTCATGAACGAAGTTAAAATCATTAAACGTTATCAGAACCGCAAACTGTACGACACGCACCAAAGCTGCTACGTGACGTTAGAAGAAATCTCGCAAATGATTAAAAATGGCGACGATCTTCGCGTAATCGATAACAAAAGCAAAAACGACATTACACAAGGCACCTTGACGCAACTTCTGTATGAAACAGAGCGTAAAGCTACCGCTCCAGTGCCTGTAGAGCTCTTGAAAGAGATTATCCGCAAGGGTGATGGTTCTTTCTCTGGCTATATCCGCACCAACATGAAGAGCGAACTAGGCCGCTTTGAAAGCGAAAGCCCAAGCCGTTTGGCCCCAGCAAACGAATTGTCTGACGCAATTACTCAGTAATTAACTGACGTAAGAACAAATATACCGAGGGTTCTACCTTGTGGTACTCTGGAGCTACAACTATGAAGCTTCCGAAAATACCATGTAGAGCACTCGGTTATTTTTTTGCCCTCTGTTTGAGTCTCCCCTGCTTTGCCGCAGTGGAAGACCCCAATTCAGTGGGCTTTCTTGTTGGCGAGGCCTGGCCCTCTGGCCAGATCGGCACGGGAGTAGATGGTGCGGTCGCACCGGGAATTTTCTACGACTACGCAGCAAGCGATGTTTTCTCTCTTTATACTTCTGTTACAAAAAGCAATCATAACGACGGCCTTCTAAAGCTCGTTTCTACAGATATTGGCTTTCACGCGAATCTCATCTACTACGATAAACTCACCCCTTTCGCCGAATTCGGTATGGGTCTCTATTTCGTGAACAAACAGGTGGGGATTGCGAGCGAGACTGCGTCGAAAACACTTTTTGGCTTGAACCTCGGCCTTGGTGCCGACCTCGACCTCTCCAACCGCTTTTTTGCCGGTATGATGCTCTCCATCCACCAGGTATTTTCGGGCAGCACCACCTTACCTGTAAATGGTCGAACCGAACTCTCTGGGCGTTGGGCTGGATTCTTCCTCCGAGGCGGAGTACGCTTCTAAAATGCTTTTTTCAAAAATTTGGATTCTCTCGGTGTTCTTTTGTATTTCTGCGCTCGCTGCGGATGGCGATATGGACCAGTGGTTCCGCAATGAAGGCGAATGGCTAGCCTATCGCTCCACTCGTCAGGGAGTGATGAACGATCCCAACACAAAAATTATCACCGATGGATTACGCTTCGATGTGAGTGTTGGGAAACGAATTCCACTTTTTGTTTGGAGCCAGGAGAGCCATGCTAGTGGCTGGTCGGCAGGTGTGGATGGCGGAATGCTCGCCTCCCTTCGCCGAGAAACCGTGAATGGCGCATTAGCCTTTAGCACCAATACATTTGATGGCCACTTCGGTGCCTATATTGGATATTCGGGTAATGGTTGGATTGCCATGGGGCACACTGCACATATTTCTGCGCACCTTGTGGATGGAATTTCTACCTACCAGAATCCAATTCGCTACAGCCGTTTTTGGAACGATGTGATCGTAGGCAAGGATCTCTTCGATCCAGAGGGCACAGATCCCTACGAAATTTATTTACAAGGAAATATCGGAATGGGAAATAACGCCGTTCCTGCCACAAAAAATCCAGTATATGGCTATGGCTTCGACGCTGGAGTGGAACTTGCGGGTGCGGATAGCCTTGCGATAAAAATTTCATTCGACACCTCGAATGCTGGCACATCTGGCCAAGCCTCCACCTATTCGGAATTCGCCGGCATTGGCTATCTTTCCAAACCAAAAACAATGCACCGTCCCTTTCGCGCTGGAGTGAGTCATTATACGGGCTCCGATTTCCGCAATCAGCTTTTCAGCCAAACGCAGAATTTTACAGCCTTTGAGATTCAGACGGTTTTCTAGGCCTCTCGCGTCATCAGAATCTGATCCTGTTTTTTTTCGTAGCACCGATATAAGCTGTGGTTCACGCAACGGAGGCTACTATGAGAAAACTTTTTATACTCACTCTGCTACTCGTCCCTTCTTTATCCTTTGCAGAGGATGCCGCGAATCGCCCTGGCTGGGTAGATGGCAATACGAAACAATATCCGGATGCTCGCTATATAACCGCAGTAGGAAATGGTTCCACACGCGAGGCTGCCACTCAAAATGCGAAGAATTCTCTCGCCTCTAGCTTGCAGCAAAAAGTGCAGAGTGAAACGAATTCCCAGTCTAAATCAGATCTGAAACAAGATACCAATGCTGGCGCGAGCGGCGAAGATTCTAGCTCCACGCAGAAGACAGTTCAAATCTCCACGAACGTGGAAGTGCGCGGCCTCGAGGTGAAAGAATTCTGGCAAGATCCGGTGAGCAAAGAGCAATATGCTCTCGCTGTGGTGGATAAGCTAAAAGTTCGCACCTCTTATATGATGGATTTAAATCGTAAAAAGGATCGCGTACTTGCCGCCTATGAGAGCTTTAAGAAAAATCCGAACCAGAAGAAAGGGCGAGAGGTACTAGACCTCGCCCAAGAATATGCGGATCTTGAAAAGGAAGCCGCTACTATGGGTGCAGTGGCCTCGGTGAGTGATCCTGTTTCCTCGGGAGACTTAGAGAAACTTCGTGCACAACTAGATGAGTTGAAAGTGAAGAAACCCATTGCACTTCTGTTTACGGCAGAAAATGATAGCGCTAGCCAGCAAGCGAGCGATCTGCAAGAGATGGTGGCGGGCTGCCTCGCTGATAAAGGCTATGCGATTGCCACGGGCAAAGATTCTGCGGCCAGCCTCACTGCATCCCTACGCGTGAAAGAAAAGCATATGAAAGTTTCAGGCTTCGTCTCTGAAGATTTCTCCTTAAAAATTTCGTTGAAAGGCCCTACCCATACGGATCGCAAAATGATCACGCGCAATGGCACGGGCCGCGATCTCGACCAAGCTTTCGATAACAGCAAACAGTTCCTCACGGACTCTGTGTGTAGCATGATTACTGATTCAATCTAAATGGAAGGAAAACACATGAACTGGAAAAAATATAGTCTCGCCTCCTTTGGAGCACTCACCCTCACTCTCGCTGCTTGTAGCCACACGCCGAAGGCAGAGGAAGTGAAAGTGGAAAAACCAGAATTTAAAGTATTGGAAGCGGCTCCTGGTGGCCGTGAAGCCTGGCACGATGATGCCTTCTCCTGGGCTCGCGAAATGGGGAAAGATAATGGCTATGATGTAGAAAAATTCTATTACTACTCGGGCCAAGCTGAGAGCGCTTCAAAACGCGCCGCTTGCGAAAAAGCGCAAGCCAACATGGTAGATGACATTGCGAAGAACGTAGCCGTATTCGTGGATTCTGCCGTGGCGAGAGCTAGTTCGGATTCGTCCACTGACTCTTCTTCCGGCACAAGCACCACCGGCGAATCGAGTGAAGAAGTGAGCCGCATTTCCTCCCAGCTTTCCAAAGCACAACTTAATGGCATCACCATCAAGAAAAACTATTGGGAAAAGCGCGATTACTCTGAACATGGCGGCGCTCGCTCCATCTACTATTGCTGGGCTCTCGCTGAAGTGAACAAGCAAGATGTGCAATCCATGATTGCGAAAGCAAAAACTCTGCGCCTCAATAATGCCGATCTCCGCGATAAAGTGGAAGATAAGCTCAAAAATATTGATGCCGACTACGACAAATACCAACAACAGCACTAAGAAGGAGTGACTCATGAATAAGCTTTTCCTACGCGGATTTTTTTTCGCAGCTACCTTAAGCCTCGTTGCCTGCGGCGGCTTCAAAGCCCAGCGCATGGACGATAAAGCCATCGATGATAAATCGATGGAAGTTACCGATGAGTGGGTAAATGGAGACACAGATATTGTGGTGAAGGGAACTTTATCGCAAATCGAAGGCCATAAAAAGTTTCAACGTCTGCTCGCGCAACGCAAAGGTAAACCCATCAAGCTTTTCGTGGGCGAAATCAAAAACAATACTTCCGAAGCCTATTTTCCAGCTCACGATGTGGAAGAAGCCCTACTCGTGGCGATTTCGGATAGCGAAGATTTCACCTTAATCGATGCAAAACAACGGGAAGCCCTTCTAAAGGAAATCACCTACCAAAACGATGGTGCGGTGAAGCCTGAAGACATCAAGAAAATTGGCCGCCAAAGTGGAGCGGATGCAATTTTGTTTGGTACCGTGAATATGGATCCAAAGCGTCGTGATGGAAAAACGGTGAAAGAATATGCCGTGAACTTCCGCCTCACCGAGCTAGAAAGCAGTGAAGAACTTGTGCGTACTCGTACAGTGGTGAACAAATTCTCCAAGCAATCTGGCAGCGGCTGGTAATTCATGAAACAGTTTGTTCTTGCGCTTTCGCTCCTCTCTCTAGTTGCTTGCAGCGGCAATCAACTTGCAGTACGTGGCAAAGCGCGAGATCAGCTGATCAATCTGCAATACGCAGAAGCAGAGAAAAGTCTCCAAGATCCAAAAGTATTGAGTGAATCGAAAAATCGCCTACTCACACTCCTAGAGCTAGGTATAGTAGCCCACTATTCGGGCAACTTTGAGAAATCGAATCTCTTCTTTTTTAAAGCAAAAGATACATACAGAGAGCTCTATACAGCCTCCGTGCGAGAGGCTATCGCGTCTGGCGTTTTCAACGATACCTCCACTTCCTATACCGGCATGGAATATGAAATTTCGCTGCTGCATTACTATATTGTAAAAAACTTTATTGAACTCAGTGAGGCTAGTTCCACTCCAGCTTGGCAGGAAGCACCACTCAATGGCACCGACGGTAAGCCTGTGCTACCCGAGTTAGCTGGCGCCGCAAAGGTATTGAACGCACGTGATAAACAAGATTACTCTTTAAAGGCTCGCGCCGAACTACTCGACTGGAATTCTTTCCTGGGTGAAGTACGGGAAAATAATCATGGCGAACCCTATTATAAGGATGATCTCCTCAATAAAGTGTTTGCCGGCTTTGTGCACCGTATGGTGGGCACCAATCAAGATCTTGGTATTGCCACAGCTCTCAACAAAGATGCGAATGATGTGCTAGTGCGCGCCTATGCCGCCTACCCCAGCTTCAATGAATCCTCAGCCGCCTATGTAGAGAATTATAAGAAATTCCCAGATATTGGCGTAGATACAGTGAAACAAAAATTCATCCAAGCCACTGCTTTGTATAAATCCACGGAAGCGGCAATTCAGGCAGCGGCGAAAAAAAATTCGAATACCATGATCCTGGTGGAGTATTCGGAAGTACCAAAGCGCGTAGAGAAAAAATATGTGATTGGCCTTTCCACGCTCTTCGGTCAAATTAAAGATCCCCAGCTACGAAGGCAGGTGGAACAAATTGGGATGCAAACTATCCTCAATCTGGCTCCAGCCTTTGGATTAACTGCGGTAGCGGCCACCGTGGTGGGAGCGGTGACTGATCAAGGGAGGCCGCAGTATATGTCGCAGGCGATCGATTCCGCGATCGGCTTTGAGTTCAAGCTTCCCAAAATTGAGAGCTATCCTGCCACAGAAAGTATGCAGCTCCGCCTGCATCCGGCCAGTGGCGCCGATATTCTATTGCCGATCGCTTTGATGGATCCAGTAGCAGATATCTCGGCCCTCAATGTGGAGAGGAGAGCAAATGCAATTGCCACAAAGACAGGCATTCGCGTGGGCATGAAATATTTGGCAGCCCTCATTCCGGCTATCCTAATGTATAAAAAACTCGAAGGTAGCCCCGATTTTGTGCGCATGCTCGCCGCTTCCGCCGTTTGGATGGCAGGTAAAAAAGTGGTGGATGCCACGGAAGAAGCGGATCTTCGCTCCTGGGATTTCCTACCCAGATGGATCGGAAGCGTTGAAACTAAATTGGCTCCGGGAAATTATGGAATGTCTCTCATAGCGCCTGACAAAGAAATCCCTGTTGGTTCACTAGCCATCGACTCTAGCCTCAGCGTGCATCCCTTCCGAGTATTCTCTACGGGAAAAGTGGCGTATCCTTAACGCTGGATGAATTTGCGGTTGAGAAATCTTCTAAAAAATATCGGGGCCTTCGGTTTTGGGCTGGTTCTAGTTTCCCTATTTTTAGGCAGCGTGGAGTTTTTCTTCCGCCTCAACGAGACCCACCATTGGCTGAAGGAGCGCACTGTAGATTTCCCCACACGCAAAGACCCGTATCAGTTCGACACTTCAAAGCTAGAGTACTTGAAAAATTTGGAGCCCTATTCGGGTGTACAGGATTTTGATGATCCAGATGACTATCATCATGCCTTTGATTTTTCCCACTGTGTGGCAAAAGCACTAAAGCTGGATCCTTATTGGATAGGAATTCCCAATTGTAGAGCAAGAGTTACGCTAAAGAAAGCCCACTCTCATAGAACTGTTTATGACACCTACTATTCATTCGAGAGCCATGGATTGCGTGTAATTCCTGCGGCGAAGTCAAACAGCGAGAATTTTTTATTGTTCCTCGGCTGTTCCTTCACATGGGGGGAAGGTGTATCGGACGAAAATACCTTTGCCAATCAAATTACAAAGGGTTTCTCGGGCTTCAATGGCTTCAATTTAGGAATGGGCGGTTATGGCCCGAATTCTAATCTAGCCGTGCTCGAAAATGGAAAATTAGATATTCGAATGCAGGCGATAAAAGGAAATAATGGCATTGCTGTCTATACCTATATTGACGACCAATTGCGGCGCTTATTAGGCTCTGCCTCCTGGATTGGCAATTCAGATTCATTAACTGACCCCTACTTCACCCTACGAAACCAGCGGCTTACAAGAAATGGTAGTTTTCAAAGCGGTCGCCCATTTAGAACCTTTATCTATTCACAACTCTCAAAACTCGCTCTGCTCCGATACTTGAAGCTAGATCCACCCGGCATCGATGAGGCTGATATTGAATTTTTCGTTTCAGTGATCAAGGAAATGCAGTCGATTTTGGTATCCCAATATCATGTAAAGCGATTTATTTTTTCTGCGTTTTCGAATCCATCGCTATACATGGAAAGACTAAAACCCAAACTAGAACGAGAAGGCATCGAAGTGTTTGATTTCTCCACCTTTCCTGCCTACGAAATTACTAAGGGAAGAAACCTAAATTTTGGCAATGGTCATCCTACGGCATTGGGATATAAATTATATTCAGATCTATTCCTGTTTGAAGCCGCACGAAGAAAAACTTATTAGGGAAATGCGTAGACTTTGAATCGATTGGTAAGAAGTCGACGATTAATTTTTTGGCTGCATCAATCCTTAGTAGAAATTTGGAGCCTATTTGAGACGAGAGAAATTGAAATTACAGCAACTTTGTTTTTGGCTAATGAGGCAGGGAATTACCGAATCCATTGTAGGGCTCTTACTTTTTGCGTCTTGCGTTCAATGGGCATCAACATGGGAGTGCTTCCGGTTACCGGCACGACGATACCGTTTATGAGTTACGGCGGCTCGCACATTTTGGCC
>CAIPTA010000051.1 GCA_903867855.1 Oligoflexia bacterium
TCATCTCTCACTCCTCAAGACGAAGCAATTTTCTATCGCAGTCATGCTCAATCACGCTCACTCGAAGAAGCACTTCGCCGTAGCCGAATTCCTTACCGTATTGTGGGCGGTGTGGGCTTCTATGATCGCAAAGAAATCAAGGATGTATTCGCTTATCTGCGCGTGCTCGTGAATCCTGATGATACGATCAGCATGCTTCGGATTATTAATGTGCCCGCACGGGGCCTCGGCAGTTCCACGGTGGAAAAAGTGGAGCTCTATGCGCGTCAGCACAGTTTGGCCTTCTTCCCAGGTTTAAAGAAAATGCTCCTCGAAGGCGGATCCAGCATCACTCCGAGTGCGCTAAAAAAATTGGCCGAGTTTGCCCGTCTCATCGATTCTTTCTCTGAATTAGCGACGCGCACCCATGTGAGCGAGATCTACCATCACATCTTGGATGCAACTGCCTATGTAACGGAATTGAAGGCCGAGAATACGGATGAAGCAAAGGCGCGCATTCAAAACTTGGAAGAATTCGATACCGTAATTCAATTTTTTGAAGAAGATGCAAAACGCCGCGGACTCACCCCAGCCGATGGCTTACTCCAGGCTTTCCTAAATCAAATCACTTTAGAATCCTCCCTTTTGCAGAAAACAGAGGAGGGTGCCGCGGTTTCCATGATGACCCTCCATTCTTCCAAAGGCTTGGAATTTCCTTATGTGGCGCTCGTGGGCTGCGAAGAAGGAATTTTCCCTTCACACAAGAGCATGGATGAAGATAGTGGCGATCAGGAAGCCATCGAAGAAGAGCGCCGCCTTTGCTATGTGGGATTAACTCGAGCTCGAAAATCCTTGTTGGTAACGAATGCCCAAGTGCGCCGCATTTATGGACAAGTGCAAGTGGCTGCTCCAAGTCGCTTCTTGCAGGAAATCCCCGCTGAATTGGTGGAAGCAGAGATTCATCGCGGCGAGAGCAGCCTTGGCACTTCTTTTGGTCAGCGATCGTCCTATGGATCTGGAGGCGGTGGGGCTAATTCCTGGCGCACTCATGGCAGCTTTCGCAATCCCGAGGGGCCGCGCGCAAAGGGCGAAAGCTACGACTATTCTGAGGCCGATGTGCCAAACTACCAGGTGAAGACCGCAGCAAGTAGCGGTGGTAAAACGGTAAATGTGGGCCAAAAAGTGCGTCATGCGAGCTATGGCGTAGGTACGGTGAAAAGTTTGGAAGGGTCGGAATCAGACCGTAAGGTGACGATCGAGTTTTCGGGCCGAGTTTTGAAGAAATTCTCCCTCAAGCATGTGGAGCTTGAGTCGGTATAAATAGACCCATCGCATTAAAAACTTTCCCTTCTATGACGCTTGAACCTCAGCCCGTGGGCGAGTACATTTAGCTGTCCAAAAAAGAAGGGAACTTATGAGCCAGCTTGTTAGCCAAGAAGTCACCAGAAAAGTTGCGAAACTTTCGCGCCTCAAACTAAGCGAAGCAGAGATCGAGCGTTATACCGCAGAGCTCGGAAAAATCCTCGATTTCGTGGCTGAGTTGAACGCGGTAAATACGGATGGTGTGGAGCCTCTCGTGCACGGCTTCGCGCTCGATGCCCATTTTCGGGAAGATGTGGCTGTGCTGCTCCCTGAGGAAACCACTCGCAAGATTGTGGCTTGTGCGGAACAAAATCTTTACGACCAATATAAAGTGCCCCAAGTATTAGGAGGCGAATAATGCAATTTCCACGTCACACTTTAAAAAAAGCCTGGCAGCTGCGCGCAGAGTTAGCTTCCAAAAAAACCACGAGCCTTGCTCTAACCGAGGATTATTTAGCGAAAGCGAAAGCCAGCAAGCTCAATTCCTATCTCACCTTCATGGATGCGCAAGCAATTGCATCAGCCAAAAATTTCGACGCAGGTAAAAGCTCCGGAATGCTCGCGGGAATTCCGCTCGGACTCAAAGATAATTTAGTTACCGAGGGCGTGAAGACTACTTGCGGCTCAAAGATTCTCGCCAACTATGTGCCTCCCTATAGCGGTACGGTGGTGAAAAAATTGGAAGCAGCGGGCTCGGTATTTATCGGAAAGTGTAATTTGGATGAATTCGCCATGGGTTCCTCCAATGAGAACTCGGCGTTTGGTCCTGTGGGTTTGCCTCAAGATCCTACGCGCGTGCCAGGTGGAAGTTCCGGTGGCTCTGCTGCTGCGGTAGCTGCAGGTCTTGCGGCTTGGAGCTTAGGCTCTGATACGGGCGGATCTGTGCGCCAACCCGCGAGCTTCTGTGGAGTAGTGGGATTAAAACCAACCTACGGACGCGTGAGTCGTTACGGTTTAGTGGCCTTCGCTTCCTCTCTCGATCAAATTGGCCCGCTCACTTTGGACGCTCAAGATTGCGCTGATCTCTTAGAAGGAATCTCTGGCTATGATCCACTAGATTCTACTTCACTCGATCGCCCCGTGCTTCACTACGGTAAAGCCGTAGAAAAAATCCGAACAGATGCTACAGCACGCCATGATTTTGTGAAAAAATTGCGCGTGGGTGTGCCAGCAGAGTTCTTCGCCGCTGGTCTCGATGCGCAAGTGCAGAAGGCCGTGGAATCCGCGATCGATGCTCTTCGCAAAGCGGGTGCGGAAATCGTGCCCCTGCAATTGCCTACTTCGAAGCATGCCTTGGCTGTTTACTACGTGGTGGCCGTGAGTGAAGCGAGTGCAAACCTCGCGCGCTTTGATGGTGTGCGCTTTGGTGATCGCGTTTACCCAAATGGAGCAAATAGTTCGCTGGATGAAATGTATGAAGCTACTCGCGGCACTCTCTTCGGCAACGAAGTGAAGCGTCGGATTCTCCTTGGTAACTTCACACTTTCCAGCGGCTACTACGATGCGTACTACAAAAAGGCCTGCCAGGTGAGAAACTTGATCGCCCAGGATTTTGCCAAATGCTTCGCAAAAGTAGACGTGATTATCGGACCTACCACGCCAACCGTTTCCTTTGAGCGTGGATCCAAAACGAATGATCCACTTTCGATGTACCTTTCTGACATCTATACCGTGCCGGTAAACTTAGCTGGTTTACCCGCCGTTTCCATGCCCTATGGCACTGGAGAAAAAGGCTTGCCAGTGGGGCTTCAACTTATCGGAGCTCCCTTTAGCGAACTCAAACTTCTTGAAAGTGTTGCGGCACTTGAAACTCTCTTTGATGGAGCATTCTAAGATGGCACATCCTACCTATAATGGCTTTGAAACAGTGATCGGCTTGGAAGTGCATGCGCAGCTCTCTACCAACTCCAAGCTTTTCTCTTCGTCTCCTAGTGGCACGGGTTCCGCGCCGAACCGCAATATCAATCCAGTGTGTACGGCGCAGCCGGGAGCGCTTCCTGTTTTGAATCGCGTGGCCGTGGATTTTGCGATTCGCGCAGGGATCGCCACGAATTGCCGCATCAACGAGCTGAGCATTTTTTCTCGGAAAAACTATTTCTATCCAGACTTGCCAAAAGGATATCAGATTTCTCAGTATGACAAACCGATCGCCGAGTTTGGTCATCTCGAAATCGAATTTGAGAATGAGCCAGGAAAAGTAGAAACGAAAAAAATTGGGATCACCCGTATTCATATGGAAGAAGACGCAGGCAAATCCCAGCATATGTCTGGCTTCTCCTTGGTGGATTTGAATCGTGCCGGCACGCCCCTCATCGAGATCGTTTCTGAGCCCGATTTCCGCTCTCCGCAAGAGGCGGGCGCCTATTTGAGAAAGCTCCGCGCCATTTTGCAGTATATCGAAGTGTGCGATGGCAATATGCAGAATGGAAATTTCCGCTGTGATGCGAACGTGTCTGTGCGCCCAATAGGCACGGCAAAATTCGGCACTCGCGCAGAGCTCAAAAACCTAAACTCCTTTCGCTTTGTGGAAAAAGCCATCGAGTATGAGATTCATCGCCAGATTGGCGTGATCAATGGGGGTGGCAAGATCGTGCAAGAGACTCGTCTCTACGATTCTGCAAAGAATATTACACAATCCATGCGATCGAAAGAAGACGCTCACGACTATCGCTATTTCCCTGAGCCAGATCTACCGCCGCTAGTGCTCAATCCAGCGTGGATTCAAGCGGTGAAAGATGCCCTGCCTGAATTGCCAAGTGCAAAGGCGGATCGCTTTGTCAAAGATTTTGGCTTGCCAGAGTACGATGCCAAAGTGATCACGAGCACGAAGCCACTTGCCCACTTTTACGAAAAAGCAGTGGCTACCAGCAGCGGAGAGCCGAAGCTTGTCTCCAACTGGCTCATGACGGAAGTGCTCCGCATGCTCAAAGAGAGCGAGAAGGAAATCGAAGAGTGTCCGTTCCCTGCGGAGCATTTGGGGCAACTTGTTTCCCTCATCAAGAGTGGGGAGATTAGTTCCAAGATTGCAAAAACTATTTTTGAAGACATGTGGGCTTCCGGAAAAAATCCGAAAGACATCATGAAAGAAAAGGGCCTGGTGCAGGTTTCTGATCCGAATCTAATTGAAAATGCCGTTCGCAAGATCATGGAAGCGAATCCAAAGAACGTTACTGAATATCGTGCTGGTAAAGAGAAATTGTTTGGCTTTTTTGTGGGCCAAGTAATGAAAGAAACCAAAGGTATGGGTAATCCAAGTTTAGTGAATGATATCGTGCTTGCCTTTCTTAAGGGCGAGAAGAGCTAAGGAGTTATTATGAAGAAGCTATTAATTTTTGTTGGGTCGATTTTTTTCCTACTTTTAGTGATTTTGGTGAGCGTTCCTTTTTTTGTGGACGTAGACCAGTACCGACCGCAGATCGTGGCGCAGGCGAACTCTAAGCTAAATGGAACGTTAGAACTTGGAAAGCTGAAGCTTTCTCTCTGGGGGGCGGTGAAAATTCACGCCGATTCCATAAAGCTCACAATCAATGGCTTTGATAAGCCCTTCCTCACCACGGATCAGTTCCACCTAGAAATTCCCTTTAGTTCTGTTTTGGCAGGGCACCCTCAAGTGGTGGCAGTGCTGAGCGGTCCGAAAATTTCTGTGGTAAAAAATTCCCAAGGTGAAATGAATGTGCTGAAGCTCATGAAAGCAGAGCCAGCGAAAACTACGGCGATCGATGAACCAATCACTATGATTGCTGCGGCCGATGCCAAAACTGCCAAAGCGCCGGCTCCCCAAGCAGCGGTTGCACCAGTTGCTACTGCGCCCGTTGCCGATGCAAAGATTGCTACTCCGGCTCCAGCTCCACAAATCCCGGCTATTTTGATTGGCGCATCCGTGGGAATTCAAATTGAAAAAGGATTTTTGGATTACGTGGATGCAGTGGCTCACGCCAACTATGCGGTGAATAATCTGGATTTTGACGCTCGCAATCTTGGCCTTTCCAGCACGATGACTCTTACCTTCAATGCGCCTGTAAAAGGAGCTACTCCGCAGATGAGCTTTGATGGTTCCGTGAAGGGTGCGGCTGAGATCACTCCAGTGCTTGTTGGCAATGCGGTTCGTAGTGCGCGAGGCACAGTATCCATTGATGCTAGTGCACTACAAATCGAAATGAAAAACGGCGTATTTCATAAATCGAAGGAAATGCCTCTCACGGCAAAACTTAGCATTGATGGCGATGAGAAAAATCTGCTCATCAAAAGCCTTGAAGTTATTTTCGACGAATTCAAGGTTTACGGTAAAGGCTTGGTGCAAACCGCGCCTAGCTTAGATGCAAAATTTGAAATTAACACGGATCCGCTGCATCTCGATCGCATTCAGGCCTTTGTGCCTATGGTAACGGCCTACGGACTAAAAGGTGCTGCTACCTTAAATGTTAGCATTGAAACGAATGGCGTGGTTCATCACGCTCATGGAGACGTAAAGCTGAGCGATGGCGAGTTCTTTATGGCTTCTATGCTAAAGGCGCCGATGCATTTTTCCATGCAAGCGGGCTTCACCGAAAATTCTTTGAATTTGATGCGCGCAAGCCTCACAGCGCCAGATTCCGAAGTTCAGCTGCAGGGAAATATTACTAATTTTCTAGCCCCGCAGTTTTCTATTTCTCTCAATGGGAAATCCTTCAATGTGGATAAGGCGCTTGTGCTGCCTGCTCCTGGTGCCGCTCCGAAGAAGAGTGCCGCTCTTTTCGAGGAGGAGGCTGTGGCTGCTGAGACCCCAGCTAGCAGCGTAAATCCGATGCTGGCGATGGCTGCAAACCCCATGATAGCGAAGGCTGCCGGCACTGTCACTGCTCAGCTTGGTCGACTCACGGTCTATGGAACGAATATTGATTCTATCTCTATCCGTATGCAGTTGCAGAATATGCTCTTGAAAATTTCGCAGGCGAGTCTAAAGGCTTTCGGTGGTCAAGCGGATGCGACGGCTGATTTCGAATTAAAATCGCCGGGCATGAACTACAAATCACAAGGAAAAGTGGCAGGCGTTTCAGCGCAAGAAGCCTTCGCTACCTACTTTCCAAAGTATAAAAATACTTTAGAGGGAAAGATGAATGCGAATTGGAATGTCTCCGGACAAATCTATCCGCAAACGCAAATTATGCATGCTCTCAAAGGCGGCGCGAAGCTTCAGTTACAAGATGGTGCTTTGAAATCGGTGGATTTCCAATCCAGTATCAATTCCATTATTCAAAAAGTACCGATGCTAAAGGATAAGCGCCCAGTGGTGGTGGACAATGGATTCAAAGAGATGAGTGCAGAGGTGAAATTCCTAAATGGGGTAACTACGGTAGATCCGATGCAGGTTTCTCCTCGTGGTAAGGGCTTTGAAATTAAGGGTAAGAGCCGCATCGAAGAAAATATGCAGCAAGAGAGTTTCTTTGATGTTTACGATCCGCAGCACCAGCTGCCCCAGGAATTGGGTCATGGCAGTGGAGCCGCTCTTTCGATGCACCTCACGGGTTTGATCACTTCCCCACAAACCGACTATGGCTATACAGTTTCTCGTTTGGCCTCCAATCTAGCCAAAGGCGCAGGTAAGTCGCTTCTACAAAACTTGGGTAAATCTTTGCTAAAAGGTGGCGGCGGCGGCGGCTCAGCTCCTTCGGGCGGAGTGGGCGATGCGCTGAAGAAACTTGGTTTCTAGATGGCGCTAAAAGCAGCGATTGATATCGGCACGAATACTATTCTTCTCCTGATTGCCGAGGTGAAGGATGGAAAAATCATGGATGTGATCGAAGATCATGTTCGTGTGGTTCGCCTGGGCCAGGGTGTGGATCAGCTCAGAATTTTTCACCCAGAGGCGATGAAGCGAGCACGCGCTTGCTTTGCCGACTATGCCAAAGTGATTGCCAAATATCCGGGTATCAGCTGCAAGGCCGTGGCAACTTCTGGCTCACGAGACGCCCGAAATTCTGCAGAGTTTTTTCGCGAGATTCAGTACGATTTCAAAATTCCAATTGAAATTATTAGCGGCGTGGAAGAAGCGCAGTACAGTTTCTTCGGTGGTATTCCCTCTGATTGGAAAGATATCCGCAACGTTGCTGTGCTGGATATTGGCGGCGGATCCTCTGAGCTTGTTGGGCTTCAGGAGAAAGATTCTCTATTTCGTTTTAGCTTTGATATGGGGTGCGTACGAATGACGGAACGTTTCCTTCAGTCTAACCCCCCGAGCGAAGAGGAGATCACTATTCTACGAGGCTTTGTGCGCGCCGAGCTGGGCCGTAATCGAGATTTGTTTGATAAGGTAAAGGGTAGGCGCTTAATCGGCGTGGCCGGCACGGCAACCTATCTGGCCTCTAGCGATTTGGGTTTGGAAAAGTTTGATCCAGCGCGAGTGCAGGGCCATCAGCTAACAAAGAAAAATATTATTGCCCTCACTGAACGCCTAAGAAAGCTTACTTCGGAAGAGCGTCTTGGAATTGGTGGCATGGATAAGGGCCGAGCCGATGTGATTATCGGCGGCGCGATTATCTTGGAAGAAATCTTAGAGGCCGCGGAGGCGAGTTCAATTTATATCTCCACCCGTGGCCTGCGCTACGGGCTGGCGATGTCGGATTATTAATTTCCGTAGTTGCGCGCGAAGGCAGCTCTTTTGCCACGCTCAAGCGCTACTTGGGAATCTTCGTAGTCGGCAGGTTCTGCCTGTTTACGACTGCCTTGAAGCGATTGCTCTAACCGTCTCGCGAGCACTGGATCTTTTTTTCGTAAGTTAGCGAGAATTTTTTCGCGAAATGGCGCATCGGAACGTTTTAGCATTTCAAGCACATTGCCGTAGCCATCGTAAGGGATTCCGTCACGTTTGTTCATTATGCATTTCCTTTCGCCGCGATACGACCTTCGTTTTGAGCCTCTTCATCTCGTAGTTTTGCAATATGTCGTTCCGAGTTGATCTTTTGCGATTCCGCTTGTGTGCGGTAGGTTTCTTGCGCCATTTTTAATTGGGCATCGTTTGATTTCATCACCGAAGCGAGTTGCGTTTGGTGTCTCGCATTGAGTTCCGCGAGCTGACGATCATAGTCGGATTGCTTCGCGGTGAGTTCTACATTGTAGGCTTTGTCGGTTTCCCGCATAAGCACACTATGCTTATCCGCTTCTGTCTCGAGTTCCAACTGCTCCTGTTTTCGCAGGTCGCGAAGTTTTCTCAAGTGCTCTTGTTGAACCGTACTTAAATCCGCCTCATTCTGTGCGCGCTGGTTAGTTGCTGATGTCTCCACGCCTGCCTCCTTGCAAGAATCTTCTTCCATTATAGGCGCGCCGCGACTATTTTGTAAAATCTGATGTTGCAGCTAAAAATAAAAGAATCTGGCCGACTAGATCGGGTATTGCGAAAGGCAGAACTTCCAGGGGCTGAGTGGCTAAGTCGTAGTGCCTGGGATTCGCTCTTTGAACAGGGCATGGTTCGTGATGAGTCGGGGCGACGTCTAGTGGCTGGCTCACAGCAAGATGCGGGTGCCTTGATTCAATTGAATTTGCCGGCCCTCGCGGGGATTCTACCTGCTAGCGAGTCGTTGGTTCCGGTCTGGATGGCAGATGATCTCGCTCTTTTTGATAAGCCCGCGGGCTTGGATAGCTATCCGCTTTTCCCTTGGGAGACGAATAGTTTTGCGAACCGCGTGGCAGCCTGGCTCATGCAAACAGGGAAAATGTCTGCCACTGATTTTTCCCAGCTCGCTAGCGCACCAGTTTTAGAGGGTGGGCTCACCCAGCGGCTAGACCGCGATACGAGTGGAGCACTCTTGGTTGCGTTAACCACGGAGAAGAAGGCGGCCATTCGCACAGAGTTTTCGGTGCATCATGTGAATAAAAGTTATTTAGCGTTGGTGCATGGCATTCCTAAGGAGCTGGAGATTCACTTACAAACTTGGCCAGAGAATCAGAAAAAGATGGCAGCGGGCAGAGAGCCCAAAAAGGCCGATGCGCAACGGGTGCATTTGAGTGTAGAGATTTTAGGCACGGGGAAAAGTACTTCTTTACTCCGAGTAAGGAGTGTCTATGGTACCCGCCATGTGGTGAGAGTGTCGATGGCCACTATGGGGCATCCTTTAGTGGGCGACGCGCTCTATGGTACTTCTCAAGATGGCTACACAGCTCATCTGCTGCATGCCCAGGCAATTCAAATCGATGGCTACCCGAAATTACCAGAAATTCCGCCGCCGCAGAGCTTTCTGGATTCTTGCCGTATTTTGGGGATAGACTATTTTCATGGAAACGGCAAATAGGGAAGTATTGGCAGTAACGAGAGCTCTAGAGGGAGCTTGCTCAGATGTTTTCTCCTTTGCCGTTGTATGTACCGGTGGCATGCAGGCCCTTGCCGATACTCTTTTGCAAGAAATTCTTTTGCTCTCCTTGGAGCGTGGTTGGTTTTCCGAAAATCTTCAAGGGCGCTATTCTCATGAAGAGCATCGCACTGCTTTATTTCGCGAAGTTTGGTTGGCCGCCAGTGAACGCCAATCGGCTCCCGCTATTGGAATCGATGTTCCGATCGGACATGAGCAAATGGCATTTTATCAGCTGCCTCGGCTCGCTAGAGCAGTTCTGTATTTGCGTACCAAGCGCAAGCTCTCCTATGAAATGATTGGTAGTATTGTGGGGATTGCCGCAGGAGCTGCTCGCACTGAGGTAGAAAAGTCTCGAGCCATTTTACTGGGGCGTGCACCGAAAGAATTTTCTGAGGAGGCGTTTTGACTCTTCCCGATAGAAATGATTTTTTAGACTATGCCGAAGGGGCGCCGCTAAAGAGCGCCGATATTCAGAAGAATATTCTACTTTTATTGGCTTCGAGTAAGATTTATCGCGAGCAATGCGCAGAGCTTCAGCGCGATCTCTATCATATCGATGTTAAGATTCCGGAATATCCCGTTACGCCGCCAATGGCTGTGGATCTTTCTATTTTGGCGAATGATTGGGTGAAGTTGAGGCTAGCAAGATCGATGTCGTTTAGAACCTTCACTAGAACTCGGGAATTTGTTCTATTGTTAGTGGGAATCTTCGGTGCTTGCGTATTTATCTTAGCGATGGCGCTTTGGCGCCTGCAGTAAAAAATCAAAAGGCCATTTTTATCGGAAATAAATCTTTTTATGGAGGGGAATATTCCTTAGGTGGCAAGGAAGCAAAAGATTTCCCGATAAAAACAGCCTTTTCATTAGTCAAACTCACTTGACTACCTGTGAGCGTATAAGCAATCCTGGTGCCAAGTTCGGGGTTTTTTGAGATTTTTCTTAAGTTATTGATAACTAAGTTGTTTTTTATTTATGCGTCGCATAAATAAAATTCAGGCTGGTTCCATTCTGGATTAGTGGAGCTTGAAAATTCTGGAAAAGACTCAAATTGGAACCGCACTGAGTCCAAAACGCAACTAGATTCATTTATAAAGTTACGGAGTTTGCACA
>CAIPTA010000052.1 GCA_903867855.1 Oligoflexia bacterium
TATTGAATTTGTGTCTGCGGTGGAACAAATGGGTGCTGCCATCGAAGTGGATCCGGGAGTTTCCCGTTCGATTCTTTCTCTCAATACTCTCAGCGAAAACTTGGTGCCAGCTGTTGATCTTTTAGCAGAAGCCGTGCTGCATCCTGGTCTTCGTGCGGAGGATATTGGCGAACTTAAAGAAGAAGAGCTCGCAAGATTGAACCAAGAAATGTCGAGCAATCGTTCTGTGATGAAGCGCACCTTTCGGCAAGCGCTTTATGCGGGCACATCGATGGCGTTTCCCGCTGAGGGAACTATCGATGGTATCAAAGCGGCAGGCGTAGAAGATATCAAAGCGATGTTGGCCAAATCCGTGAGCAACGGAAACGTGCTCATCGCCGTGAGCTCTAGCAAGCCAGAAGCTGAACTGAAATCTATTCTTGAGAAAGCATTTGTGGGCTTGCCAGAGGGTCCGCGAGTGGCCACTCCTCCACTCCCCTTCCATCCGATTAAGGGTCGCACGCTTTTCGTGGTGGATCGCAAAGGATCAAGCACCACTGAGCTTGCCATCGGGCATCTCGGCATCAAGGCAGATGATCCTGACCGTGAAGCCTTAGAAACAGGCATGTTCGTATTCGGCTCGGATTTCACTTCTCGCGTGCCCAATGTGCTTCGCAAAGAACATGGTTGGACTTATGGAGCCTACGCCAGCTATCAGCTCCTAGATCTGCCTCGTAAAAATGGTGGCGCCTTCTTACTCTATAGCTTTCCGAGAGCAGAGTTTACGGAGAAATTAGTACCGAAAGCAGTGGAACTCTTGGAAGACTACTCGAAAAAAGGCGTGAGCGATAAAGAACTGAACTACGCGAAAAATTCGCTCGAGAACTCCTATGCCTTTAAATTTGCCGACTCCGAAAGCCGCGTGATGGGCCAACTCTACCAAGCGCTGGACGATGCTCCTCGCCCGAGCGTGCCAGAGTATCGCAAAATCATTCAATCGCTTACGAAAACGCAAATCCTAAAGGCCATCCAGCGTGTGCATGATCCTAAGAACATGATTTTTGTTTTGGTAGGCGATCCAGAACAAACCAAAAATATTGCGAAGCTTGTTCCCGGTATTGTGAAAACCGTTACCGTGGAAGATCCAATGAAAGCGTTTTAGCTAAGAAACGTCGGATATCCTCGGCTTCCGCGTAGGGATCGAGGGTGTGCACCTTATCGTACTCTCTCCAGTCAATTTGCATCCCCATGCCTTTTAGTTTCTCAAACTCATTCCTGGCAGCGTTTATGGGTAGGAGCGGATCTTCCGTGCCATGAGTGATCAATAGCTTCTGATTATGCGCCACCGGAGAAAACTTCTCTGGGTAATCCTCCATGAGCCCCACAAAGCCACTCACTCCAACCACCGACGCAAACGCTGCCGGATAACGACACGCTAAATCTACCGCCATCAGGCATCCTTGAGAGAATCCAAAGAGAGCGACATTTGGTAAGGCATACCCGGAAGCTTGTATTTGAGCGAGTAAGGAAAATAATTTATCCCGGCTCCGGGTAATCCCAGGCTTCATGTTCCCTGGAAAATCAAACCAGGAATATCCGGTAAAGTAAGAATCGGGGGCATTCACCAAAAGATAATTCAAAGTGGGAAGACGCAAAAACTGCGGAAGATCCCGAAAACCTTCTAGACTATCGCCAAGGCCGTGTAAAACAATCAAAAGCTTTTTGCTCTTGTACTCTGTGCTGCGATCCGAAGCGCCAGGTAGAAACGCTGTTTTCAGTGCCGAGATTTTAGACGAATCCATAGTTAACCCCTTAAGAAAGAAACCCTTTTCTCCGATTCTATCTATAGGGAGATTTCTAAAATGCCAAAAGAAATTTTGTTTCTTGAAACAAAAGACTTTCATTTTCCCAAAGGGAGCGAAGCGAATTACGCTCCAGCGCTGGTGAAACCATGCGGCTTAGTGGGATTGAAAAAAGATTTAGCGGCCATCACGGATCAGGCCCCCGTTATTTTTACCGCAGGCACCGAGCTCAAAAATGAAGAGCTTCAGGAAGCGCTCAGCAAATTAAAAACTTCTTCCTTTTGCTACTATTTTTCCGATGCAGCCAGCAGTGGAAATCCCTTTGTGACCAAAGTAGTAGAAGCAACCACTGATGCAAAAAGAAGCATGGGCGTGAAGAACTTTCTCGCGAAAAATTCCACGATTTATTCAGAAGCGGTTTTCCATGCCATTGGTCTCGGCGCAAAGCTGGATCGCTGCTTTCCCTTCGCCAAGAAACACTTAGGAACCGCGCGCGCCATTAAAACCTGGAGCGCCGTAAATTCCCTCTTACAATACGCTCTACTTGAATTGCCGGGGCAAGGAGATGCGGGCACCGGTGAGCGCATCGATTTTCAGTTGGGAGCCGATGATTCTTTACTGGCCATCAACCTACGCTTCAACTGCAAAAACTCTAAGCCAGAGGCATTTATCGCAGATCCGTTCACGGAAGTTTCTCGCACGAGCGCAGATTTTTTTGAGTGTCGTGCATTGCCGGAATCAAGACTAGAAATCATTCTCGCTTTTTCTCTCAAAGAAAAATTTGCGCAATCATTCCAATGCGCCACTCGCACTCCCACCGTGGCAACTGAAAAACCAGAAGATATTAGTGAATATACTTTCAAAGATTTCACAGGCCTCTCCGCAGAAACGGCCGCACCAAATCGCGTGGTAAAGGGATTCAAGAAAAAATTCTCCGATCGCATTGCAGAAGCCTCGCCTACTGCAGCAGCTTCCGGCTCGAGTGCAATATCAGCAGATCCAATTTCCGCAGAATCTCTCACTACGATTAAAGGTGGGGCGCCTAGCGGCCCTGAAGTAAAAACAGTGGTAAGTGGCTCCGCCACACTAACCAAAACGCCAGATCTCCTGAAGCTCGAAGAAACAATTAAGCAAAAAGATGATCTCATCGTGAAACTGAATAAAGAAATCGAAGAGATCAAAGATCCCATGAAACGCGGTGTGATCACCAGCATCAAAGATACTCAAGCTGACGGCCTGAAAGACAATATCAAGCGCTTGGAAGATGAGGCAGTAGAGGCAGCAGCGCGAGAAAAAGAACTCATGGCAGTGGTAGACAAGGCTATTCAGCTCAAAGACGACGCGATGAAGCGCCTCAAAGATACGGAGACCAAACTTCGCCAGGCCACGGAAGCGAATAGCTCTAAAGCGGTGCAGCTAGAGAAGCAGCTAGAGGAAGCGAAACGTCAGAACAAGGAACTTTCTAAAAAAATTACAACACTAAGCGGAGCTAAGGCAGCGTAATAGTTTATGGCAGAGAAGAATATAAATCATGTGGTAGTGCTGGAGCCAGTCGCAGATTCTGCGAATGAACTCCTAGCTATGCTACGCGAAAAAAATGGCGCTGAAATCATAAACGCCACCAATGCTGCAGAAGCTGCCCAAATCGTGAATCAATATTCACCCTGTATGTTAATTTGCTCCTTAAAAGAAACACCGAATATTCCTGTTGTGGTGAGCTTGCTAAAGATCCTGGAAAAATCGATCAAGCAGGGCTTTGTGAAAACACTCGTGGTTTCTAAGATTCCAGCCCCGCAATTGGCAAGCTTGATCTCCGGCCTCGGCGTAACCGATTATATTCTAGAGCCCTTCCCTGCACGCACGCTCTACTTCAAGAGCAACCTGCAGCTGAAAGCCATTGAGTCGATCAAAAAAACTCAGGCTGCCAAAAAAGCATCAGAAGAAAAGGTGGTTTTCAAAACCAGCGGCGAAGCAGGCAACCAAGACGCCCAAAAACTTAAAGAAGGCACCATCGCAAATAAGCAGGGCGCCAAATTAAATCTCGCGGAGGATACTTTCCTATTTAAGAAAGGCTCAGCCAAAAAGACCGGCAAGAAGGTAATGCTTGAAATGGATGGCCCCCCACCAGAAACAGGTGAGTGGGTACAGCATAGCGATCCTGGAGATCCAGAAACACGTTGGCGCTGGGTGGATGAGGATGAAAAAGACAGCGAGGCCACTAAAAATGGCGATGGCTGGGTTCATGCTGGAGAAAAGCCCACTTACAACGAAACCACTAAAAAATGGCAGATGAACTCAGAAAATCCAAACCTGAGTTTGTATAAGAATAAAGCCAAGGTGGCCAGCAAAGTTAAAATTAACGAAGCGGGCGAACTAGAAGTTGCTGAAGATTCTGAAGAGGCAGAAGAGAAGGTTAATAAGCTCAAGGTAAAGGCAGAGAAGAAAAAGGAAGCTGCTCAGCGCTTAGTAGACGAATCTAATAAGGCCGAAAAAGACAAAATAGACGCCACTCGCCTAGCCGCCACCAATAAGCTTGAAGCTGCGAAAAGTGCTGTTGCCGAAAAAATTGCCGCCGCCAAAGAAAAGAAAGACGCACCAAAAGTTAAAGCGGAAAAGGTGGCCGAAAAAACGGAAGAGGAGAAAGCTAAACTCCTGAAGATCCTACCTGCGAAGAAGAGTCGCCTGGATGCGCTCAAGCAAAAAATGCAGGGCGCAGAGCTTACTCCTGAAGAAAAGATAGAGATTCAGGAAATTGAGCAATTGCTTACGGACAATCCAGGGCTCATTGGAGAAGCCGCCGAATTAGATTCGAAAGAAAGTGTAGCAGAGGCCAATAAGCGACGAGCAGAGCTAGCAAAAGCCCAACGCGAAAAGAAGCCCGCAAAGAAAACTTCGCCGCTAGATTTTCTAAAAAATAAAAAGGCTTTGCTGGAGGGAGCTGAGTCTGATGCTCCGCCCGAGGTAAATGCCGATCCAGAATTTAATATTTCACTCACTCCAGATGAGGAATTAATCGGCGCCATTGATAAACGCGGCTCAGCGGAGCAGGACCTTCCCCCAGAAGTTAATGGCAGCAGCGATGGCGAGGGCGGCGAGGGAAGCGACCCTAAGTTGCGAGGCCGCCAAAAAGGCCCGCTCAAAAATAGGCCAGCGCCCGGAGTGCGAGCCAATTGGTCGCAAAAACAAAAGGCTGCCCTAGCCGAAAAAGAGAATTTACTTAAACGTCTTGCACAGGAATTAAATGGACCCGTAGACGCTGACATAAGTGAAGCCGAGGAAGCAGCCCTTCGCGAAGAGTTTGGCGATAAAGATCGAAAGGCCCTAACGAAGGAAGCGCTGGTTAGAAAGAAAAAAGCGAGAGATATCAAAGCGCTGCAGGAAAATCTAGCCAAGATGGAGAATGAGTTCGATGCCACTCCAACGGTAGATGGCCCTGAACACGCACATAATACACATGATTTGAGCGAGGAAACTCCCGAAGACGTGTGGGGAAATACCGAGGCAATTGACGGCGAGATAGAACGCACAAAATTCACAGCTCACGATTCAGAGTTTGATGAGGAAGAGCAGGCCAAAGAAAAGGCTCGGCTTCAAAAGGAAGCCTTAGAAAAAGAAAAGCTGAAGCTGGAGATTGAGCAATATTACCTCTATCGCGAAGAAGACGAGATCACTCCAATTGGCGGTGTTTGGGAAAAGGCCGACGATTACTACGTATTTCTCGACGGTAATATTCGCTACAAAGGTTTCAAAAATATCGCTGATATCATGCCTATCTGGATTTTTTCTGGTGAAAAGATTCCAGAGTTTATAGGTAAAAATAAGCAGTGGCGCTTCTGGAAAATCGATCCTGTAAAGTGCGAAAGTGAATCGGAGCTTCCGATTGTGGTTCGCGATTACTTAGAATCTCTGCAGCGCGAACAAAAAGACAAACCAAAATCTAAGGCCAATAGGGCTTTAGATGCGTTGAAAGATCGCCTCGGCGACGCTGCGCCAACTGAAATTACCGAAGAAGAGCAGCTCGCAAAAGAACTCAATGGAGAAATGGACCAAGATCTTGGCGAAACCGAATTATCGCCAGAGGATGAATCTGATCCTATTGCAAGAGAGCGCGCCGAGCGAAAAAAACGAATCGCCGAGAGAAGCGTTGATTCCTCTGAGCTAGGCCAAAATAAAAAAGAAGCAAATGAGGAAGAACAAGAAGACATTAGCTATAAAAAAGCTCGTGCAAACCAGGATGAAGATAGCAATGATCATAACGATCTCGCAAAAGAACTTGCTGACAATAAGGCCAAGAAGAAAAAATCTGCGGTAGATGCCTTTTTGGA
This sequence comes from Oligoflexia bacterium, assembly GCA_903867855.1. Classification (GTDB taxonomy): domain Bacteria; phylum Bdellovibrionota; class UBA1018; order CAIPTA01; family CAIPTA01; genus CAIPTA01. The sequence continues at coordinate 6,107 of CAIPTA010000052.1, forward strand.
AAGCAGACAATCGAAGCTTCAAGACCTCGAGGAAACTCCAAGTGCGCGACGTTCTGTTCCGAAGGTACTCATTGAAGAAGATAGTGAATCGATCAAAGCCTTTCTTGAGCGACGAAAAAGTAAAGGCACCAATAAGCCAGAGCCTAAAGCCCTTGCCAAGGAAAAAAACCCCTATCTTGCAATTTACGTAGCCTTTAGCGATGCGTTCCGTATGTCGCATCA
>CAIPTA010000053.1 GCA_903867855.1 Oligoflexia bacterium
TCATTAAGGCAGGGATGGAGTCTGCGGAATCTATACGAGAGAAATCGCTGAAACGAAGGCGGCCCGAGTTATTCAGTATTCCCAGGAGCATAAACATCCGCTCCAGACAAGGATAGTACCCGCATGATCACTCCATCCTTAGAATCTAGCCTCAACTTAGCCTTTCAAACTGCGCAGGAGCAGAAGCACGAGTTCGTGACTCTCGAGCATTTGCTATTCGCTCTTCTTACCGACCCTGATGCGCTCAATGCGCTGAAAGCTTGCCAGGCAGACACGAAAGAACTTCAAGCTGATCTTGAAGTGCTGTTTGAGCATTTCCCAAAAACGAACGCCACTGAGCGCCCAGAACCAACTCTCGCCTTCAACCGCACTTTGCAGCGAGCGATTCTCCACGCCCAAGGCTCCAGCCGCGGCCAAGTGAATGGCTGCGATCTCCTAATTCACATGTTCTCTGAACCAGACTCTCAGGCCGTTTACTTGCTCGAAAAACAGGGCATGGAAAAAATGGATCTGTTGAATTATGTGTCCCACGGAATTGAAAAAGAAGACGGGCCCATTTTCGAAGAAGATGCTGGCATGGAAGACGGCTCCGCTCCGAACGCGCAAGCGAAAGAGAAAAAGGGACCTCTCGAAACTTTTGCCGTAAACCTGAATCAACGCGCCTTGGATGGAAAAATTGATCCGCTGATTGGTCGTGATAATGAATTAGAACGCACCATGCAAGTGCTCTGCCGCCGCAAGAAGAATAATCCCATTTATGTGGGTGAAGCGGGAGTTGGGAAAACCGCGATTGCAGAAGGTCTCGCGCTTCGGATTGTAAAAAAAGAAGTGCCTGAGCCACTAAAAGATGCAGTGGTTTACTCTCTTGATCTCACAGCGCTCCTCGCTGGCACCAAATACCGTGGTGACTTTGAGCAGCGCATGAAATCTGTGCTGAAGGAAATCAAAACGATTCCCCATGCCGTGCTCTTCATCGATGAGATTCATACCATCATCGGAGCGGGCGCTACCGAAGGCGCCATGGACGCTTCCAATATGCTAAAGCCCATGCTCTCCAGCGGCGAGCTCCGCTGCATTGGTGCTACCACCTACCAAGAATACCGCACGATCTTTGAGCGAAATCGCGCCCTCGCCCGACGCTTCCAAAAAATCGATGTGGCCGAGCCGTCTGTAAAGGATACGATCAAAATTCTGCAAGGACTGAAAGATGGCTTAGAGCTTCACCATGGTGTGAAGTTCACTGCGGGTGCTATCACAGCGGCGGCAGAGCTTTCCAAGAAATATCTCCACGAGCGTTTCTTGCCAGACAAGGCGATCGATCTCCTCGATGAAGCGGGAGCGGCGAATCGTCTGTTAGCCAAGAGTAAACAAAAAAGCTCTATTACTGAGCGCGATATTGAAAACCTGCTCGCCAAGCAAGTTCAGATCCCTGCGAAAACAGTATCGCTCAATGACAAATCGCGACTCAAAAATCTTTCTCGTGATTTGAAAATGCTGATCTACGGCCAAGATGAAGCGGTAGAGCAAGTATCGTCTGCCATTAAGCTTTCCCAATCGGGCCTCTCCACAGGCGAAAAACCCATGGGTAGTTTCTTGTTCGCTGGCCCCACGGGAGTAGGAAAAACAGAGCTTGCGAAACAGCTGGCCCAAAATCTCGGCGTAAAATTCTTGCGCTACGATATGAGCGAATACATGGAGAAGCACGCGGTTTCCCGCCTCATTGGCTCACCTCCAGGCTATGTAGGATTTGATCAGGGCGGTCAGCTCACGGAAGATATCAACAAGCACCCTTACTCTATCGTGCTCTTTGATGAGATCGAAAAGGCGCATCCGGATATCTTGAATATCTTGCTGCAAGTGCTCGACTACGGATTCCTCACGGATAATAACGGCAGAAAATCTGATTTCCGCAATACAGTGATCATCATGACCACCAATGCCGGTGCCCACGATGGCATCATCAGCGCTCCGCTCGGCTTAGGATCTGCGAACCAAGTGGCGAGCAACCTGGCGGCCGGTGGCAATAAAAAAGCCATTCAGCGCTACTTCAGCCCAGAGTTCATCAACCGTCTCGATGGTGTGGTGCATTTCCGTGGCTTGGAGAAATCAACTATCCTCCATGTGGTGGATAAATTCCTCATTGAGCTCGAGAATCAACTCCTGGAGAAGGGCATCAGTCTTGCGGTGAGCGATGAAATCCGCGAGTGGATCGGCACCCATGGCTATGATGCAAAGTATGGCGCAAGGCCCATCCACCGCTTTATCCAGGATAAGATTAAACGTCCGCTCGTGGATGAGGTTCTCTTCGGAAAGCTAGAGAAAGGAGGGCATGTGAACATAATCCTCGATAAGGATAAGGCCTCCTTTAGCTTCGAGGAAAAGCGACATACTAAAGAAATCAAAGGGGAAAAGCTCCCTTCGCCGGAGAAAGTTAATAATACTTAATACAAAAGTAGATTGACAACTATTGCGCGAGGCATTATAAGCAGCTAACCAAAACTAACCGGTTAGACCGTAAAAGGACTGCTTATGAAACTCGTGCAACATAGTGCCCTAATTTTGTTCACCGCCTTAGCTCTCTCTGCCTGCGGAGAGAATCCCCACGTTGATGTGGGCGGCGATGCCAATACGAGTGCGATCGCGGCCAATCAATCGGCGGAAACGGCGCCGAAAACCGGAACTGTTACGACAACCGCCACGAGCACGGTAACTGCACCGAGCGTGAGCACAGTAACCGTCACCAACACAAATACCGCGACAGTAACCGACACCGCCACTGTAACGGCGACTGGTTCTAGCACCGCCGGTCCAACTTCGACTGTTACTCAAACCGCGACAGCGACTGTGACAGCAACAGCCACCGCAACCCAAGTTACCACCCACACTTCCACTTCCACTGTAACAGCGACAACTACTGCGACTGCCACCACCACAGCAACGGCAACAGCCACTCAAACTGCAACAGCGACTGTAACAGCAACACAAACTACTACGGCGACGCAGACAACTACAGCCACCCAAACCGCAACAGCGACTGTGACCAACACAGCAACCGGCACCAGCACTCAGCCTGAGCCTTTGGGCATGATCAACTTTCCTTTCAATTCCGCAAAAATCCGTCATAGCGAAGTGAAGACCCTCGATGCCGTCGTCGACTTCATGAGAAACCACGCGGATGTAAATCTCGATATCGTTGGTAATACTTCCGATGAAGGTTCTGAAACCTATAACGATAGCCTCTCTCGAAAACGCGCTGAAGCTGTACGTGAGTACTTGGTTCGCGCTGGTGTAGATGCAAGCCGCTTGAAGGCTCTCGCTCACGGTGAAGACAATCCATTGACCCCTGTAACTCCAAACATGACCCAAAAAGAACGCGAAGAGGCTCGTGAGAAAAATCGCCGCGTTCAAATCTTTATTAGACAAGCAGAATAGGTAATATGAAAAAGAAGATAGTTCTGGCCCTGGCACTGTGCTCTCTAACCACAACAGGCGCGCTAGCCAATACGATTAGCGCGCAGCTCTACCGAAGCCCGTTCAACTTGAACTACGGCATGCTGGAGAGCCCGCTCAATGATAACCTGTTGGACAATAAAGTAACCGACGCCAGTGTTTTCGTTTCGGCCAACTACAACTACGCAAAAGATCCAATCATCGTGAAGGATCTATCGAACGGAAATCGCATCAGCTCATTGGTTGGCTCGTATAATACGGTTGACCTCTCCGCTGGTTATCTTTTTCAACCTAATTTAGCCCTGTTCGCCCAATTGCCAATCAGCCGCGCGAAACTTCCAGGTGCAAGCTCAGGAACAGTGCTCGGTGACTCTCGTCTAGATTTGAAATATGGACTGAGTGATGAAAAAGATTCTGCCGTATCGTTTGCAGTAATGCCCGAAGTTACTTTTCCTACTGGTAGCAAAACCTATTTTCTCACCGACAATGGTGTAACAGCCGGTGTTCTCTTAATCGCTGAAAAAAGCTTCGATTCCCTTCGCGTTGCCGCGAACTTGGGCTACCGCTATTCTGGCAGCGCCGATTACTTGAACATCAACTACCACAACCGTATCCCCTACGGCATCGGTGGCGAAATTCGTCTGGCGCGAAAGTGGTCGCTATCTCCTGAATTTTCTGGTTTCTTTGCGGCTCCCCTTGCGAACCATCAAAATCCAGGTGAATTCTACCTCGGTTTGAACCACCACCCTCGCAGCGATATCGCTCTAATGGCGGGTGCCTCTGTGGGAACCACGGATCGCCAAGCGAGCTTGAATTATCGCGGCGTGCTTGCCCTCAGAATGTATCTCACGAAGCCTGCAAAGGCCGCAGAAGCTCCAAAACCTGAACCTGCTCCAGTTGTGGCCCAAGCTCCAGCCCCTGTTGCTAAACCAAGAGTTATCTTTACCAATTCCAAAATTGAAACGCTGGACATCGTGAACTTCGAAAATGATAAGGATGTGCTCACGGCCTCTGGTAAAACTGTGCTCGATGATGTTTCGAAAGTTGTGCTAGAAAACCGCGCAGCGATCTCTCATCTTTCGATCGAGGGCCATACCAGTCTCTCTGGTTCCCAACAACACAATGATGATCTTTCCCTACGTCGTGCGAAACGCGTAAAAGAATACCTTGCGGCAAAGGGCGTAGACACAAATCTCATGGGTGTGAAGGGCTATGGAAAACAACGTCCGAAATATCTTCCTGGCAAATCCACCAAGGAAGAATTGGAACTCAACCGTCGTGTAGAGTTCATCATTACTCCCGCTCATAAATAAGCAGAAAAAATAACGAATTAGCCGACCGTACCCTCTAACTTTAGATCGAGGAGACGGTTGGCTTCAATCGCGAACTCCATCGGGAGTTTCTGGAATACTTCCTCGCAATAGCCATTAATAATAAGCTTCACAGCGTCTTCCGCAGAAAAGCCGCGCGCTTGCAGGTAGAACAACTGATCCTCGGAAACTTTCGAAGCAGTGGCCTCATGCTCTACGGTCGCGCTCTTATTGCGAACAGTGATGTAGGGAAAAGTATTCGCCTCACATTCACCGCCAATGAGAAGCGAGTCGCATTGGGTATGATTGCGCGCATTCTCTGCGCCAGGAAGAATGGTAACTGCTCCACGATAGCAGTTGATGCCCCTCCCTGCTGAAATCCCTTTGGAAAGAATTCTAGAGCGAGTATTTTTTCCGATATGAATCATCTTTGTGCCTGTATCGGCTTGCATGCGATGATTCGTAATCGCTACGGAGAAAAATTCTCCCACCGAACCATCCCCTTGCAAGATACAAGAAGGATATTTCCAAGTGATAGCGGAGCCTGTTTCTACTTGAGTCCAAGAGATAAAGGAATTCTCGCCCTTGCAAAGACCACGCTTCGTAACAAAATTATAAATCCCACCGCGACCTTCCGCATCGCCCGAATACCAATTCTGCACAGTGGTATATTTAATCTTCGCATCCTTTAAGGCAACCAGCTCTACCACAGCGGCATGCAACTGATTCTCATCTCGCATCGGAGCCGTGCAGCCTTCCATATAGGAAACTTCAGAGCCCTCATCGGCGATGATGAGCGTGCGCTCAAACTGACCAGTTCCTTGCGCATTGATTCGAAAATAGGTGGAGAGATCAAGCGGACACTTCACACCCTTTGGGATATAAACAAAAGATCCATCAGTAAAAACCGCGCAGTTAAGCGCAGAGAAAAAATTATCGGAAACAGGAACCACAGATCCCAAGTATTGTTTCACCAGCTCTGGACATTCGTGCATAGCCTCAGAAATGGAGCAAAAAATAATCCCAAGTTTTTTGAGTGCTTCTCGGTGGGTAGTAACCACGGAGACCGAATCGAACACGGCATCCACTGCCACACCGGCCAAACGCTTTTGTTCATGGAGAGGAATTCCAAGCTTTTCATATGTCTCCAGAAGCTTTGGATCCACTTCATCCAAGGATTTCGGGCCTTCCTTTTTCTTAGGCGCAGAATAGTAGATGATGCCTTGATAATCGATCGGCGGATAATGGAGATAAGCCCAGGTGGGCTCCTTCATTTCTTTCCACTTCGCATAGGCTTTCAGGCGCCAATCGAGCATCCACGCCGGCTCGCCTTTTTTTGTGGAAATAATTCGAATCACATCTTCGCTGAGGCCTGGCTTCAGCTGATCCACTTCGATATCGGTGGTGAATCCGTATTTATACTCTTCTTCTAAACTTTTTTTCAGTTGTTCGCTCATTACCAAATCCCCAAACGATCTTTCACTTCATCACTCGCCATGGTGCGAGGATCCCACTTAGGGTCAAAAACAACCATCACATCTGCCTCTTTTACCTCCGGGTGTTCGAGCAGGCGATTCTTCACGCTTTGCACGAGGTAATCTGCCGAAGGGCAACCAGGGGAGGTAAGTGTCATTTTCACATCTACCCGCGTGCCTTGCACATGCACGGTATAGATAAGGCCTAAATCCACGAGGCTCATAAACATTTCCGGATCCTGCACCGGACGCAGCCACTCCAAAAGCACTTCTTGATTAATCGACGATTCGCTCATGGAGTTTCCTTTTTTGCGAGGAGAGCATTGTGCAAAGTGGTCCATGGCAAGAGCGCACATTTAATTCTCACAGGAAACGCGCGCACGCCAACTAGGGATTCGAGATCCCCTTCCACCGCTAGCGGACACTCTTCGCCTTTAAGCAAGGCGCGAAAGCCATCGATAATTTCCTGCACTGCCGGGAGAGATTTACCAATCACTTCTTCCGTCATCATGCTTGCACTCGCCATACAAATTGAACAACCTTCGCCGCGAAAACTGCATTCTGTCATCAACTTGCCATCGCTTTCACGAAAGCTAATTTCAATGCGATCGCCACAGAGTGGATTATAGCCTTCAGAAAAGCCCGTAGGATTCGTAACCGCACCAAAGTTTCTTGGGTGACGGTGATGATCCAAGATCACCTCTCGGTATAGAGCATCTAAATTTCCAATTCCGCGATCCATTGATTCTCCTACTGGAAATACTCTAAGGCGTTGCCAAGGGCATTGATGAAAAATGCGATCTCTTGTTTGGTATTATAAAAATAAAAGGATGCGCGGTTAGTGGCGATCACTCCGAGCTTTCGCATCAGTGGCTGGGCGCAGTGGTGACCTGCTCGGATAGCAATCCCCTGCACATCGAGGAAAGTGGCTAAATCATGGGGGTGCACGGTAGCGCTCGTAAAACTCAAAACTCCGCCCTGTAAGCCCGGCTCGGGCCCTAAAACGCGTATACCAGGAAGTTTCACGATGGCTTCTCGCGCGTATTTTAAGAGCTCCTGCTCATACTCGTGAATCTGCTTCATCCCTATTTTCTGCAAGTAATCGAGCGCTGCCCCGAAGGCAATACTATCACCATAGTTCGGCGTGCCTGCTTCGAACTTCCAGGGAAGTTCGTTCCAGCTAGTATCCGAATCGCCCACTTGCAAAATCATATCGCCACCAAATTGGTAAGGTGGCATGGCAAGCAATACGTCTTTTTTACCCCATAGAACACCGATGCCGGTGGGTCCGCACATTTTGTGAGCAGAGAAAGCGAGAAAATCGATATCACCAAAATCTTTCAGCACAGTAGCAGTATGGGCCACTGCTTGAGCACCATCCACTAGAACAAGCGCGCCATACTTTTTCGCCATCGCCGCGATTTCCTTTACAGGATTGATAGTACCAAGCACATTGCTCATAGCAGTGAAAGCAAGGATTTTTGTTTTTCCTAATTTCAACACTGATTCAAGGTGATTTAAATCTAGAGTGAAGTCTGGATTTAATTCGATGATCTTAAAGTTAGCTCCCTTTTCTTTGGCGAGACTCTGCCAGGGAACAAAATTCGAATGATGCTCCATGCGGGTAACTACAATATCATCTCCCGCCTTTATATTTGCTTTACCCCAGGTACTAGCCACCAAATTGATCGCCTCGGTGGTGCCACGAGTAAAAATGATTTCCTGTTCCGACTTAGCGCCAATGAACTTTGCAATTTTAACACGGGATTTTTCGTAGGCATCCGTGCTCTCTTGACTCAAAAAATGTACACCGCGGTGCACGTTGGCATTCAGTTCCTTATACACTCGCGCTTGTGCTTCAATCATCGCCAAAGGCTTCTGCGAGGTGGCCGCATTATCCAAGTAAATAAGCTTTTTCCCACGAACCTCACGACTCAAAATCGGGAAGTCTTGACGAATCTTTTCTACATTGAATTCGCTCATAGTTTTTCCTTTTGTGCGATCAGCGCATCAATTCTTTCGTGGAGCGCAAGAGTTGGTAAACGATCCACCACTGGCGCGGTGAAGCCCCGAACGATCATCCGTCTCGCCTCGGCCGCAGTGATACCTCTACTTTGCAAATAGTGAACTTGTTCGGCCTGGATGGAACTAATGCTGGCCCCATGGGCGCACTTTACCGCGTCTGTCTGGATGATAAGCTTAGGGAGCGCATTTACTTGGGCTTTATCGGAGAGAAGAAGCGTTTTGCATTTTTGATAGGCGTCAGTGCCGATTCCATTTTTTCCGATATGAACAAGGCCATTGAATACAGCGCGGGATTGATCGTCCATCACGAACCAAAAATCGATCCCGCTCTTTGTATCAGGCACGGGATGGTTTACATCCATCCAAAAATCGAAGTGCTGTGATTGGGAACCACGAGCTGCACCAGCCACAGAGAACGATGCTGCTGCTCCATTCAAAAATGTTTGGGAGCGAAGCTGCCCGGAGGAAGCTCCTAAATAAAGCGGCGTATATTCAAATTTTGCTCCCTCTGCCAATTGAATATCTTGGCGGAGAAAGAACTGAGATTGCGAGGAGAGTCGTTGTACTTGGGAGTATTCAAGTACTGCATTCTTGGCCAGGTGAAATTGCAAAATTCCAGTTACGACTCTTGCGTCGCCTACATATTCATCCACCAACTTAACGCTGGCGTCCTCGCCGAGGTCAATAATGGTGCGAAAATTAGCTTGTTCACCACGGAACTCTTGGAGCGCTCGAAGAGGCAAGTCGATTTTCTTCCCAGCCGGAACATATAAATAAATTCCATTGCGCCATGCAGCCAAACTTAGTTGAGCATATTTATCATCAGAAAAAGGCTCTTTCGGAGCAACGCTAGTGGGAATATCGCTCACTGAAGCTAGGGCTTGAAATATACAGTCTGGCTTTCCTTGCAGTGTTTCCGTAGATCCTGACACAAAAAGAAGTGCCAATTCTCCCTCTTCTTGGCTCGGAGTTTCCATGGCAGCCAGGGAAGTATTGCCGCTAAGATTCCAATTCACGTTAGAGGCGGGCGAAAAACGATAGTTCTCTTGTTCAATCGTAGGCACAGTTAATTGCCCCAAATGCTGAGATGCTTGCTTACGACTTTCTAAAAATGGGGAAGCGCTAACTGACATTAATTTGCCTTCTCTCCGCTCAACCACTCGTAGCCTCTCTCCTCTAGCTCTAGAGCCAGAGCAGCATTGCCACTTTTTACGATGCGCCCATCAATGAAAACATGCACAAAATCTGGTTTCACGTAGCCGAGCATGCGCTGATAGTGCGTAATCAGGAGTATCGATTTATCTTTTTCTCGTAAGCTCTCCACCCCTTCTGAAACGCGCTTCAGGGAATCGATGTCTAGGCCAGAGTCAGTTTCATCTAAAATCATCATCGATGGCTTGAGTAGTCGCATTTGCAATGTTTCGAGGCGTTTCTTCTCCCCACCAGAAAAACCTTCATTTAAGAATCTGGTCATAAAGGAATCAGGGATATCGAGCTTCGCCATCTCTTCTTTGATCAGTTTGCGCACATTCTTTGGCTCAATTTCACCACCGCGCACGGATAAGATAGCAGATCGCAAAAATTGCGCTACCGTTACGCCGGGAATAGAAACTGGATATTGAAAAGCTAGAAAGAGCCGCTTGCGGGCGCGCTCATCAGGCGTAAGCCCCAAGATGCTTTCGCCTTGCAAACGAATATCGCCACTCAATACTTTATATTTAGGATGCCCCATCACTGTATTAGAGAGCGTGGTTTTACCTGAACCATTTTTTCCCATGATGGCATGTACTTCACCACGACCAATAGATAGGTTCACTCCGTGGAGCACTTCTTTGCCTTCCACTTCCACATGTAAATCGCGAATCTCTAGAATTTTTTCCATTATTCTCTTTCCGTTTTTTCTGAATGCTTAAATCGTTTCTCAATTCTTTCGGCTTCACTTTTCGCAAAAAGCTCCACGCGCTTCCGCGTTTCCACTTCGCCGCGGGCCAGATCCGCCAAGGATAGTTTTTCGAGCACAGAATCGAAAAAAGAAGAAAGCGTTTGCCAAACTGGCCGCACGGAACAGCCGCCCAAATGCACGCAGGATTCCTGATTGCCCTTATACTGGCCACAAAAGGTGGCATCTTCTTCTTCCCTTAATGCGGCAAACACATTCTTCAAGGGGATTGCTTCCGGCAGGGCACTCAGGCGAAATCCACCTTGCATACCGCGAGTGGCTTGCACCAGCTCAGCCTTCCGAAATAGGTGCATAATCTTGCTCGCATATTGCACGGAAATACCTTCTCTTGCGGCTATTTCCGACGCTGCCAATTGCTCTCCAGGGGCCAGGTAGGCCAACTGCAGAGCACAGCGCAATCCGTATTCTTCTACTGCCGATATATGCATGCTTCTATCTAGCCCCGGGCCCCTAAAAAATCAATACTAATTAGTATTAATTGGCCCCTAAAGCCTCTTTTCTGCTATAGATTTAGGGGTGAACGCCAACCCATTTCTGCAATTCCAAGATTGGTTCGAAGCCGCAAAACTTCACAGTAAAATGAAGTACCCTAATGCGGTGGCCCTCGCCACGGTGGACGAACAGCTTCGCCCAGCAGTTCGTATTGTTTTATTAAAACACGTAGATGAAAAAGGTTTTCAGTTTTTCACGAACTATGAAGGACGCAAAGGCCGTGAGCTCCTGGCAAACCAGCAAGCAGCGCTCTGCTTTTTTTGGGATGCGCTTGGCCGTCAAGTAAGGGTGGAGGGAAAGGTTGAAAAGTTAGACTCAGCCAGTTCCGACGCATACTTCCAATCCCGCCCTCGCCGTAGCCAACTTGGTGCCTGGGCCTCGAAACAAAGCAGAGTGATTGAATCGAGAGAAATTCTGGAACAGGAAATGGAAAAGCTAGAACAGCAATTTCCCCATGAAGTTCCTAGGCCCGACCATTGGGGCGGTTTTCTATTAAAGCCAACTAGTTTCGAATTTTGGCTTGAACAAGACAATCGCTTGCATGATCGCTTTGAGTATTTACCGGCGAGCCCCGGCCAATGGAAAATAAATCGTCTATCACCCTGACGAGCGCGCGAGGCGAAGCACGTTCTTCGCAATTTCCAAAATTAGGATAGAGCAATCTTCTGGTGGCATAGAATCAGGCTCTTCGGATTTCTGATGAAGTGCGAAGGCAAATTCATTCACCAAATCTTGCCCATCTTTATTTGCTGGAACGAGTCGCTCGGCGATGCTTTTCACTGATTCGCCAGTGGAAGATTGCCAGCCATCAGAGAGCAAAATCAGACGATCTTCGGGATCGAGACTCGTCTCCGTATACTTAGGAAACTCTTTCGAGAGCTTTGTGAGCGGAGCACTTTTCCCATCCGCAATCCAAGCCGGTACACCGTTCGCGGGCTCGTGCAGGGCGAAGAGCGATCCACAACTCACAGTGCGGAGTTGATAGTTTTTACGATTGAGGATGCCATAGAGAATGGAGAACTGATCCTTCTCTTTCATTTCCTCTTTCATCTTTCCAAATAGATTTTCTAAAATTTTGCTCGGATCACTAGGATCGTGAGCGGCAAGATGAGTAGAAAACTGCAGCAAAGAACCCAAGAAACTGTTGGAGAGAGAATAGGAAGAGCTATCGGACAATAAAAAGCCGATATGATTTTCGTCGGGGAATTCGAAGACATCAAAATAATCCCCCCCTGACTTCATCCCACACCAATACTTACTCTTCACTTTGATCCCACTCATTGCGGGAAATTTTTCCCGAATAAGACGACGCTGAATTTTTTGGGCAAGCTGCACGTCTTCCTGAAGCTTTTTTACAAGCTGAGGAATGGCCTTGGAGCTATTTTCAAGACTTCGCAAGGCGTGCATATGATGATGCAATCCAATTAAGCGAATAAGATCCATTCTACGTGGGGGCAAGGTAAGTAAATCATCGGCAATACCCTCGGCATAAGCAGCCGGAATTGTTGTGCCGTCATCCACCAAAACCACAAAGCTAGGGCGCGTGGCACTTACACAGTGTATAGCTGCGCTTCGCAGCTCTTCCTCGCGGAGTAAAAGTATATCCGCAGAGCACTCTTCTCGCGCATCGCGAAGAAGTTGAATGTCTACTCCACCTACATCAAAGGCTTTTAAGGTTTCGAAAAGTTTTGCGTCGAAGAGAGCGATACGAAGATTCATTAGAAACGATTCCCAAATTGGATCGCCACACGGCGATCTTCTTGCACATGGTAGCCACTGTCACTTAACTCTTCGGCATACGAGCCCAATTCTATACTGCCATTTTTTCCATGTAGACCGAATCCAGCTGTCCAATATCCACGACCAAACCCTGCACGAAGATAAAATATTTTGGAGAGCTCCATTTCCGCCCCTGTGTTTACATGTCGCAAGGTAGGAGTGCTCGTGCTGTTTAGAATATCTCGATAGTCAGCGTCAAAAGTAAATCGATTCGAGCGATCACGTGACTGCCAAGCGAATCCGCCATCGTAGCTTGCCCTTACCAGGGAGGGACCACCCACAGAGCTGCTGCTTAAGGAAACAACAGAAGATCCGAAACTCACGCCGCCAATATTGCGAGCCACTATGCCAAAGGTTGGCAAACCTGCGGATGGAAAAATCAACTGCGCTCCCGCATCAAAGCCGAGTCCAAAGCCTTGTCCGGGTGAAGTGAGATAGCCAATATTGGTGAAGGTGGTGGTTGATTTATCATTTTGCGTGAGCTGCACTCCGCGCACAGCAACCCCGATTTTCAGTAACCCACTCAAAAGACCAGCCGACATTCCAAGAGTAGGCACAATGAGATAGCGCGATTGGTAGTGAAGTGTACTATTGGCATCCATATAGGAGGCCCCGCTTCCACTATTCACAATTCCGAACGCAAAATTTTGTGCCTGGAAATTGGGGTAAATTGAATAGCCCAAAGAACTCGCCTGTCCGCTATGCTCCGACAATTGTGGTTGAATCTGACTAAGCGATGCGTTCTTGCTCAAATTCGTAAGGTGACCATGCACGAGATTAAAATCACCAGTTCCCACTTCGATGAGCGGATTTAAAATTTCCACACTAGTTTTGCGAATGCGCGCGAGCCCGGCGGGATTGAAGAACATGGAAGTATCAGGATCATCGTTGAGAGCAATACCCGCGTTGCCCATAGTGAGCGTACGAAGCGGCGAATACCACTCGTTATTCACCTTATCGCCATAGGCGATGCTCGATAGAATCGCGCAGCAAAAAAAGGCAAAATATTGGATCCGATGCAGACAGCCGTCCATGGTGTCTCCTCTAAGAGTATTGTCCCCCATTTCTAGGCGCTTGCCAAAGGAGAAAATGGCCTCACTAACATAATTAATTATTCTTTAAGATCATACACTTAGAGCAATTTTATAGCGTATTATTTGTCTATAGTTTTTGTGCACTTTGGCCGAAAAGACAGAGGGAGCCAAAACTGCAATGAAAAAAAGCACAAAGCGCCAAGTTATCCAGAAAGAAAAAGAAGCCAATGTGGTTTTTCTGAAAACCATGAAAGAGACTATTTTCTCCTTCGATGAAAAGGCCAATGGCCTCAATGAAGAACAATATCCCACGATCCTTTTAGAATCACTTCGAGCCATCATTTCTAGCCTCGAAGAAAAAGATCCCTATACGCATGGTCACTCGATCCGCGTTTCCGAATATTCTGTGCTCTTAGGCCGCGCAGTTGGCCTCAACGAAAGAGAATTACAAGAGCTCGAACTCTGCTCCCTATTTCACGACATTGGCAAAATTGGTATTCCCGATAATGTGCTGCTAAAGCCTGCTCGTCTCAGCAAAGCAGAATTTGAGATCATGAAAAGCCATCCAGTGCGAAGTGCAAAAATTCTAGAAAAAATTACTGCCTTTAAAAATGTATTGCCGGGAATAAAATATCACCATGAGCGCTTTGATGGTCTCGGATACCCAGAGGGCCTGAAAGGCGATGCGATCCCTCTCGCCGCAAGAATTATTTTAATCGCCGATACCTACGACGCCATGACCTCTACTCGCCCCTATCGTTTGGCCCTCGATAAACAGGTGGCCTTTGATGAGCTTCGCAAGTGCGCTGGCTCTCAATTCGATGCGGATTTGGTGGAAAAATTCATCCATGCTCTAGAAAACCAGGAATGGCGCACACACGGTAAAGGATTAGACTTAATCAAAAATATCGCCTGAACCAATCCTTGCTCAAGCCCGAGTTTCAGTCATATACTTGATAGAAACGAATGGGCACCCCTAAGACAAAGAAACAAATTCTCATCATCGAAGACAACGAAGACACTCGTCATTTTTTACGTCACATGCTGAGTAAGGAATATGATGTTTTGCTCGCGGAAAATGCCGTGCTTGGTATCGACTTCGCTCGCAACCAAAGCCCAGATTTAATCTTGCTCGATGTGATGCTTCCCCACCTCTCTGGTCTCGACGCTTGTGGGATGCTGAAAAAAGATGAGAAAACTGCCCATATCCCCATTATTTTTCTCTCTGCGAAATCCAAAGTTAGCGATATCACCAGTGGCCTCGGCCTAGGTGCGGATGATTATGTGGCGAAGCCTTTCGACATGAAGGAGCTACTTGCCCGCATCGATGTTCGACTTCGCGCCAGCGAATCCGCAGCCCGCGGTGGCGATATGGTGATCATCGGAGACCTCCGCATTGATCCTGCCAATCGCAGCGTTCGCTATAAGGGAAAAGAGATCGAACTCACCCTCACAGAATTTGATATCTTGCGCTGCCTAGCCTCTCAGCCAGGCGAGGTAATTAATCGAAAAGAAATTATTGAAGCCGTGCGCTCAAATAGCAAAAAAGTGATCAATGATCGCACCATCGATGTTCACGTGCGTTCAATCCGTAAAAAAATTCCAGATATCACTAAGCACCTCAGCTCGGTCTACGGCTCGGGCTACAGATACGATAAATAAAAATTACTTAGATAGATTTTTCTCGATGCGAATGAGCTTATTCTGCTCGATATTCACTTCGGTTTCTGCTTTATAACCAATCAAATCGTTTTCAAGCAGCACACGATATTTACCCACTGGAATCGCCTGGTTGCGAAGCGGAGTATTCAAATGAATGGCTTGGCCATTTTGCGAAACGAAGGTGAGCTTCGCATCGGGCGTGGTGATGAAATCAATCATCCCCATGGGAACTGCACGAAGCGTAACTTTATAAAATAAAGGTTTCGCATCTGGTGCATTAAGTGAAAAGTTAGCCGTTTCATAGCCGGGTTTGGATACTTGTATCGAAAGAGCTGTATGCAACGGAATTGGAAACTGATTACCATTCAATCTCGCTGGATTTCCATTCACAGAAACATTTACACCGTCTACGTTGGTCTGCAAGAGCACGGTGCCAAGATTAGAGTTCGTTGGCGCAACCACTGTGCGAGGCGGAGTAGTAGTATTCGTTATCGGTGTGGTGGAAGTTACTTCAGTAGTAGTTGGCGTAGGCTCGGGCACAGGATTACTTGTGCTAGTTGGCGTACGAGTAACTTCTACCGCTTTGGTAGGCTCCAGCATCTCGAGCGGCGTACCATAAAGCATTCCCATTTGGCGCGCGCCAAAAACCCCGGCTGCAATCAATATAGCAAAGGCTACAGCAGTTTTGCCAAAGCCAGAGCCTTCATCTTGCACTCCACCAGGCAATGCCCTTAGGGAGGTGGATGTGCGAGTCATGGAAGAGCCTCTTCTTGGCCTACTTGGTTGCGCATTCCCCTTATTCCAAGGAGGAATCACATCGGAACCTGGTTTTTTCGCTCCAGGAGTGGGCGGCGGTAGACCATCAGAGCGCACCGTAGAGCCTTGTGGCCCGCGCATCTTCACCTGACTCGTAATACTAGCAATCTCTAATGAAGGTATCTTATTAGTATTGCCAGTGCTCGAATCCATCACCACTCGTTCCATCATTTCACGATTGAAATCGGTAGAAGAAACTAAACCATCGGCAAGAACATTGGATGGCGCTTTTGGCTTTTTCTTTTCTGGCTCAGAAGCTTCCACTGGATCACCCACTGGTTCTGTGGAAAGTGCCTTATGCAAGCGTTGACGATCTTCCTTAATTTCTGCTTTGAACAATTCTTGTGCATAGTAAGACAAGTCAGCTGGATTAAAGCTTGGGTTAAAGGAATATAGAAACTTATGCAAGTCACGCTGAAATTCTTCGGCATTTTGATAGCGCTTACCCTTATCTCGTGAGAGAGATTTTAACACGATGCCATCGAGAGCCTGCGGAACAGCAGGGTTAAAGGTAGATGGGGCTTCAATTTTTGAGCCCTGAATTAAACGAAGAACAGCCAAATCAGTATCAGCCACGAATAGGCGCTTAGCCGTCAAAAGCTCCCAAAGTAAAATTCCCAGAGCAAAAATATCAGAGCGTCCGTCGAGCTCTTCTCCATTCACTTGCTCAGGAGACAAATAAGAAGGCTTACCTTTAATCACACCAGCGCGAGTGGCCTCGGAGGCACTCTTGGCTTTCGCGATACCAAAATCGAAAAGTTTTACAGCCCCATCATACGAAATCATCACGTTCTGAGGAGAAATATCGCGGTGAACAATGCAAAGCGGCTTTCCAGAAAGTCGATCTTTGAAAGCGTGGGCATAGCCGAGGGCATGGCAAACTTGGCTGATAATATGCGCACTCATATCGATGGAGAACATCGATTTCATATCTGCTAAACGCTTCACAAACTGACGTAGATTTTTTCCTTCCACATATTCCATGGCCATGAAGTACTGGTCATCTACTTTTCCGTAGTCATAGATCTGAATAATATTCGGATGAGTGAGACCCACAGTGATCTTGATTTCTTCCTCGAACATCTGAATGAATTCTGTGTTCTGAGAAAGATTGGCGATCACCTTCTTGATGATGATTACGCGATCAGGCCCTTCTTTGGAGCCTGCCAAGCGCGCGCGATAAATCTCCGCCATACCGCCTACTGCGATTGGATCGACGATGATATATCTGCCAAATCTGTGAGGGCGGAATGCCGCCATTTGTGGTCTCCTCTGACAGTACGCTTCGGTATAAAACTCAATTTCCTTAAATTTCAATTGTATCAAAGCTCGCTTAGACTAAAGGAGGGTATTTATTAAGCGGGTGTCTAAACTCTAGACAGAGGGAAAGTGTCGATCTCGATTTTACGTGTAGCGGAGGTAGAAAAGCACTTGGCACTGCTGTTGCAATACTAGTTTACAACAGAGGAATCGGCCTAAGTCACCCTCCCCCAACCCCCTCCCGTATTTAGGCCGGTTTCTCTGTTTTCTTTATAATCGCCAAACAAAAATTTATTTAATAGAAAACGTGTAGAACCCACTGCCCGAACCATCAACGGCAAAGAAACCAGTGGTAAAGCTTTTTCCAAGATTTTTAGAAAGACTCGCCATGAAGGGTTTTGCAAACACGAGCACAATTCCCATGATCACCGCGACAACAAGAAGATATTCCAATACACCCTGAGCCCGCTCAGAGCGGGTAACGCGAAAGAACTGCTTTAAATGTTTTGTCCACATAGCGGAGCCCACGCTTCTCATCGAAGACTTTTTCAATCTCAGCCTTCTTTAAGTATTGTAAGGCTTCCTTATCGCCAAGCAAACGCTCTTTCAAGGATAAGCCCCCTTGCCAAGCCTCTAATGCATGCTTTTGCACCAATCGATACGCGGTATCCCGTGGTAAACCCGCTTCCACAAAGGCAAGAAGTGCCGCCCCCGAGTAGACGAGCCCGCGAGTGAAGCCCAAGTTCTTCTTCACTTGCTCCCGATTTACTTTTAGCCCAGCGATGAGCTTCTTCGCTCGTACCAACATGTAATGCGCCAGAATAGAAGCATCCGGAGCAATCACCCGCTCCACAGAGGAATGACTAATATCGCGCTCATGCCAGAGTGGAATATTTTCTAAAGAGTTCTGAGCGTAGCCGCGAAGTAGGCGCGCAATCCCAGTAAGATTTTCTGCAGAGATGGGATTTTTTTTGTGAGGCATAGCGGAGCTGCCTTTCTGACCGTAGGAAAAGCCCTCTTCTACTTCGCCCACTTCCGTGCGCTGCAAATGGCGAAGCTCCACAGCCATGCGTTCAATGCCAGATCCTAACAATGCTAGGCTTTGAAAAAACACGGCATGACGATCTCGAGGAATTACTTGAGTGGAAACGGCTTCAGGGTCCAAGCCAAGGTAGGAACAGGCACGAGCCTCCACTTCCGGAGAAAGTGTGCCATAAGAGCCTACAGCCCCGGAGAACATACCTACAGAGATCTCTTTCAGTGCTAATTCCACGCGGGCACGGTTGCGTTTCAGCTCTGCATAGTGAGAAAGGAAACGGAGGCCAAAGGAAAGAGGCTCACCGTGAATGCCATGAGAGCGCCCAATCGCAGGAAGGTCTTTTGTTTCTTTCGCGAGCTTGAGGAGTGCAGCAGCCAACTCATCGAGTGCAGCTAAAATCAAATTTCCCGCTTCTTTCAGCTGCAGCGCAAAGGCAGTATCGAGCACATCCGAAGAAGTGAGGCCATAATGAAAATACTGCGCATCCTCGCCCACAAGCTCTTCAATTGCCATCGTAAAGGCAATCATATCGTGCTTCACGAGCGCTTCGTTTTTCAGAATCTTTTTCGCATCCACTTTCGCTTTTTTTACCAAGCGTGCATACGCATCCTTCGGCATGATCTTGAAATCCACCATGGCTCGGCAGGCAGCAAGTTCTACTTGTAGCCACTTTTCGAAGCGGGATTCATCCGTCCAAATCGCGGTTGCCTCAGGCAATGAATAACGAGAGATCATGAATATATTCTCCTAATAATCTTGGTAGTAAATTTTCTTTTCAGGGTCGGCATCTTTGGGAGTAGCTGGGTTTCCGTCTCGCAGCTTTCCGTCACGACGAATCTTTTCGTAATAAAACAAATATTTCTCTGCCATTTTTCGATGGCTAAAATGATTTTCCACTCGCGCTCTGCAAGCCTCGGGATCAAATTTTTTCCGCTTCATTAGCCCCGCAACTAATCCATCAAAGGAATCCGCGAGCACCCCGCAAGTAGAATCTACGATCTCGGGCAGCGATCCTCGCGGAGTGGCGATCACAGGCGCGCCACAAGCAAGCACTTCGATGATGGCTATGCCAAAAGGCTCATTCCAGATCACAGGAAAAAGGAGGGCCTCGGTTTTTTGAATTAAATCTAATTTAGTTTGTCCGCCCACCATGCCATGGGAAATAACTCCACGATGCCAACAGGCTGCTTTGCCACCAGCGATATGCAGCGGAACACCGGCCGCCTTCGCGATTCTGATCGAGCCTTTAAGATTCTTCACGCTCCAAGAAGCCTTTGCCAAAAAGAGTGCGCCCAATTCCTTCTTCCCCAGATCCATGGGGTAATCCTCTAGGTCAATTCCGTTATGCACGAATTCCGTCCAACCATGGCGATTCGCATGATTCGCACTTACGAAAACCGTATTCGGCAAAAATTGCTCTCCAGCTTGACCATTCCCTTGGATACATACTAAATAAGGCGCATCACAACGATACGAGGGCGTACTGTAGAACTGCACAAAATCAGTGCCTGGTGGAAGCAAGGGAGTGATATCGGAAATTTGCTCTGGAAGCGGAATTGCTTTAGCAAAGGCAAATTCACTTCCAGGCCTACATAAGTAACTCACCTCATGCCCCATCTCCGCCTGCGCCTTACCCAGCCAATAGGCAGCGCGTTCGGTGCCGCCGTAGGCAGCTACTGGAAACTGAGCGGAGATAACATGGGTAATCTTCATGACTGTTTTTTAAGTTGCTTCGCCCGCTTCGCTTTCAGCAAATGCAAAAGATCCATGGCCGATCGAATTTCTCCCATCAAGCCGAGCAAGGGATCCATATCACGGGAGCAAAGGGCTAGTCCGTCTAAACCAAACTCCGACCAATCCATAAACGCCGTGGAAGTGAGGCTATTATCTAGAGTATGATTATACACCAAAAAGGCAGGCGGAATTCGCTCAATGGATTCAAACTGAAACCACTTTTGGTACACGGGATCACTTTCTAAATGCTCTGGATCAGGTGTGATGCTGATGGCTTTTTTGCGTAGGCTCGGCATGAACTCTTCAAGTTTAGCCAGAATCCTGCGCATCAAGCGCTGAATGTATAATGGACTTAAACTTTTTTCATTTAGAGGCACCAAGAAGCGAACTAAGAGTGATTGGTGTCCTGTTGGAATACCGCTATACACACCCTTTGGTAACAGCTGAGCCTGAAAAAAGTAATCCTCTTGTAAATCTGCATCGGGAGTAAAATAGGCAAAGTGCTCAGCAAGACCCTCGGGAATTGCTTCTTGTGGAATCACCACGTTAAAACTCATGCGCCAGTATTTTGCTTCGATATCGGAAACGGAATCCACGAGGCGTTTTGGTCGAATATTCGTAGGCACGAGATCGAGAAATGTTTTCGCTTTCATCGACCCTACAATGATCGGGCTCTTTACAAAGCCCTCATAGGTGGAAAGTAGCACTCCCGTTAATCGATTGTGCTCAAATACGATTTCTTCCACCCACGCGTTTCGTTTTATCGTTCCATTATACACTTGAATGCGGCTACTAAGGCGCTCCTTGAGTGCGCTACGGCCGCCGATCGCGTAGCGAACGCCACCACGCTTTGCGAGGTCGACCACTTTTTTATAGGCACTATAGGGAATCTCGGCTGGCTCCGCAGAACCGTATAAGGCCAACTGGAGTGCGCCTAATTTTTCCCACTCCACGGGAAGCTTAAGATCCGCAGCCACATCAATAAAATGCTTCTTGGTTACCGTTTGGGCGGCAAGAAGCTTTACCAAGGAATCCACATTGATCCCTAGCTCACGAGCAAATTCGCGTTCTAAATCTTTCGCCTCATAGCTATAGTCTACGCGCCACTTTGGCGTGATCACCTGTAGAGGTGGAGAGAAAGTAGGAAATAGCTCGCCTAGCTCAGAATAAAGACCAAGGCTTTTTAGAAACTCATCTTCCTTCGAAGCGGCAGACAATCCAAGCAAAGGCTCACATATTAAATCCGTGAGAAATCTTCCCGAGGGCAGCTCATAGAGTGCAGTAGGCACTACCGTGCCCTCAATCACCAATACTTCAAAACCGGCTTGCGCGGCTCCAGCCGCTAAAAAGAAGCCCGCGAGCTGATCGCCCACTACGATTAGGTCGTATTCGTTCCTAACCCTCATTAGACTTTTCTCTGAAACTCAAGCGGCGTAACGCAAGTGCCAACGGCCTTACAAACAAGCACCGGTTCCGCAAGAATATCCGCTGCGGAGGCATTAATATCCGGACGCGCCGTGATCACCTTATAAGCCGCGAATTCCATCTTCCGAGAAGTTTTTCCTTCTTTCACAATTTTTCCACGGGCTTCGATATAGTCGCCAGCACGCACAGGCGCTAGAAATTCCACACTCTCGTAGGCGCGGAAAAGGCCCTCATCGCCATCCCGACGAATCAAAAGCTCTGTGGCTACATCACCAAACAAATGAAGCATCTTCGCTCCATCCACTAAATTGCCGCCGTAGTGAGCATCTTCTGCCCCCATTCGTAATCGAATAACCACTTCTTGCATTGCTGAAAACTCCTTGGGGAAAGAATAGTCTAATTTCGCAAACATCCTAGCAAAAAATCGCCAATGCGCTGCCCCGCGCCACGATGAATACCCAAATACACACGAAGCGACTCTCTGGCTCGAGCGCTCGCTTCGGAATCAAGCAGCATGGTCTCCAACCACTCGGCGAGTTCTGGAGCCCCCCTCTCGCAAGCTACGAAAGCCGATTTCATGGCGAGCAGCGTTTCTGCCTCGGGGGAACGATGATGATGCGGTCCAAACGCTACCGGCAAACCATGCGCTAATGGCTCAATCACGCTATGCACTTCGCGCCCGAATCCACCACCCACATAGGCAACTCTGGCTAAAGCATACAGCTCCGCTAAGTAACCTCGAGCATCTACGATATGAACCGCAGCCCCCGCACGAAGACTCGAAAACCGGGCGGAATCGATTCCTCGATCGCTGCACAGTTTTTCCAAATCCTTTAGATGAGATTCTTCTGGTTCATGGGGAACTAAGAGCAATCCCAAATTGGGAAATTTTTTCTGCAGTATAGAGAAGGAATTTAAGAGTAAAAGCTCATCTTCTTTCCAGGTGGACCCAGCCACAATAAGTTGCTTCTTCTCCCAGCCAAGAATTTTTTCCCGAAGCAAGGCCTGCTTCTCGGAGGGCTTCACTCGCTCCA
>CAIPTA010000054.1 GCA_903867855.1 Oligoflexia bacterium
ATGTACATGGAAGCCATTGTGCACCGACGAGGCCAAACAGGCAAGACGGAATAGCTCTTTTACATGGCTACGTTTATAACCAAAAAATGGGCTGGAACCCACATCCCAGCAGGGTTCCAGACCGTTTCAGTGTCCAAAGTTCGGGCTAGGCCTCGGGTTCCTTGGTCGTCACGATCGGAACCGAAGCTTGATTTCCAGCATTCGGTTAGCACCTCGGCGAGGGCGCCTGCGGATCGCCTTTATGTTCGAATTCACTATAAGATTTCCAACATTGGATTCGAGCTTGGCGATGTGTACCGCAGGGGGCACAGTAAATGGGCGTCTGTAGGGGAACCTGGACTGGGTAGGGTAGCAATAGCCCTAAAAAACACTCACGCGGAAATTTCGTTTATTGACTAGGCTGACTGATTGAGAAAGGTGCTTTGAGTTATGAGGAAGAAATTTGATTGGTATTTTGCCCCCATGTAACTCAATGAAATAACGAGCGAGGTAGAGGCCGAGCCCAGTTCCCTTCACTCGTTCCGCAGTTCCTTTTTCTGATCTGGAGAACTTTTTGAAGAGTTTTGCTTGATCGCTTTTTTCAATTCCTACGCCATTATCAGAAACTTCTACTTGAATAAATTCTCCCGCATCCACGCTTCTCACGGTGACCACGGTGCCGGCAGTATTATACTTGATGGCATTATCTATTAAGTTAGTGAGCACTTGCCGGATCAATTTCTCATCAAACTCGATGGAGAACATCGGCTCCAATTCCTTCTCGATTTGAATTTGTTTCTCTTCGGCTAGTGATTCCAAACGAATCACCACATCATCGATCAATATATTGATATCGTGACTCTTCTTATTTAATTGCAACTCTTGCGATTCGATTTTTTGAAAATTCAAGATGCTCAAAATATACTGCGCTAATTCATCGTTCGATTTCTGCACTGAAACCAAAATTTCTTTTTGCTCCGGGTTTAAGCCGGTAGCCTCTCGCTGCAAGCGCTCAGTGAGAGCCTGCACTTTCGCAATTGGAGTTTTCAAATCGTGACTCATGAGCGAAAGAAAGTTTGATTTTAACTCATCTAATTCGCGCAAATATTGCGCCTTCTTCTCCGCCTGCCAGCGCTTGTTTTCTTGTTGAGCTAACTTAAGCCAGAAAAAGGCAGGGTTTACCGTGATAGTGGCGATGAGAAAGGGCACCAGTGGTAATTGCAGGTGAAAGATGCCGAGGGCAATTACCGCGAGGCTAGCTTCTAAAAAAAGAATTATCGAGGTGAGACTAATTTGTTGAAAGGTGGAAAGCATTAAAATGGCCAACGCAAGAATCACGATGTGAGCCAGGATTAAGATCAAGAGTAGATAGCGACTTACGGGGATATAGGCCAAATCATTTTTTGCCGTGAGAAGGGTATTCGCGAGGATCTCCGCCCTGCTCATGGTGCCAACTGGAGTTTGATATAAGGTTGCTCCCGCCACCGCATTGGTGGATGGTGCCAAGATCACAAACTTATCCTTGATGTCACCACAATTGGTGGCTGAATCACTCATCCACTCGGAGAGACGACAGGTTTTAATCGTGCCAGAGGGGCCTGCGAAATAAATCAAGAAGGGGGCCGTAATTGAAGCTTGTTTATGGAGAGAGGAATAATCGTCTACCAAGGCACGAAACGGCATCGTGATGTGGTTATTCCAAACCAAATAAGAATTTCTCACAATTCCATCCTGATCGGGGAATACATTGGCCGCGCCGAAATTTTCCACGCCCGTAAGTTCTTTGGCGGGTTTCAAGAGTTTTTGGTCGCTATCAAAAAGGCTAGCCCAAATCACCTTGGGATTCTGTGCGAGCTGCTGTAGCTCCGGACGGTTCTGTAAAAGCACTAAGCTTTCATTGAAAAATAGGGTGACTAAAATATTTTTGGGATTTTGTTTTAGCAGCCGATCGAGGGTGGCGAGATAAACACGATCGTCCCAAAGAAATTGGTCGCGAAGGGATTCGAATTTTTCAAACCAAGTTTCAGGGGAGCCGATGGAGCTAGAAATCTTTTTCGAATAGGACTTTTTGAGTTCCTCGAAGTCTTCTTTGGAAATCTCCAGAATCACCACATCTGTGGGGCTAATACTATGCGTTTTGCTTAAGAGATGAAGCTTCAGGTCATAGATCTCATTTTCCAGTTCAGGAAAGGGCAGTAAAGCCAGCAACGCACAGGCAAGAGCGCGCAGTATGATTTTCCTAGGGAACATTGCTTGATCCTCTTTGCTTCGAGTGTTATTTCATGCCACATGAAGCTCTACAAGGGAATCGCGGAATTACGAAGTGCGCCAAAAAACTGCGTGGTAAGCATTGGTAATTTCGATGGCGTACATCTTGGCCACAGAGCGCTTCTGAATGCTGCCGTTTCTCATGCTGCCAGCATCGGTGGAACCGCGCTGGCCTTCACTTTTCGGCCGCACCCACGATTCTTGCTGCGTCCACAGGATGCTCCTCAACTGTTAAATACGTATGAAGAGCGGCTAGAGTTACTAGTATCTGCAGGGATTTCTGTCGTGGTAGAAGAGCCGTTTACCCCTGAATTTAGTGGGATTTCTGCGGATCGCTTTGTGGAGCAATATATTCTCCAAGCGCTTCAGGCCAAGGCGCTCTATTTGGGTCACGACTTTGCTTTCGGTAAGGGGCGCGCCGGCAGCGTGGAAACCATTCGCAGTTTGGTGGGATCTAAGGGAGTGGAAACCTTCGTAGTACCAGCGTTTTCGATTGAAGGTCAGACAGTTTCGAGCACCCAAATTCGGCAGTTTTTAGATGACGGTAAGATTGCTGAGGCGAATCGCTTCTTGGGCCGCCCGGTATTTCTTCGCGGAGTGGTATCACGCGGTGATGGGCGCGGCCGGCAGATTGGCGTACCCACGGCAAATCTTCATGGCGAGATGCGGAAGTTTCCGCGCACTGGGGTTTATGCCACCCGGACAATATGTAAGGGCAAGCAATTCAAAAGCATCACCAATATTGGATTTAATCCCACGTTTAAGGGCGAAAGTGATCAGCTACCCTTGAAAATCGAAACACATATTTTTGATTTCGAAGCAGATATCTATGGGGAAACTATTCACGTGGATTTTTTTGCTTTTCTAAGAGCAGAGCAAAAATTTTCTGGAGTGGATGCTTTGCTCACGCAAATGCGCAAAGATTTCTCCGATGCGCGCGAGATCTTGGCTTAGAAACCAAGGCGCTTTTGGAGCCGCTGACAACCCTGCTCCACAAATTGCGACTTTGCCTCCTCGGGGCTGATCTGCTCGTCATCTACTAACTCGTGAAGATCTTTGGCTACATCTCGGCATTCTGCCACACTCGCAGGTGCTCTCTCAGCTTGCTCGATAATTACTTCCTCTTTTTCTGCCAAGGCAGTGAGGCACAAGCATGCGAGAATTCCAGAAATAAAATATTTCAACATCATAGCCTCCTTTTTTAAGGTAGCTTAGAACGCGTATGCGGCAGTTCTAAGGCAGAGAGGGCTTTCTAGCTCCTCATTCGATTCAGGTACGTAGATAGAATAAGCATCAGTTTCCGAG
>CAIPTA010000055.1 GCA_903867855.1 Oligoflexia bacterium
AGGTAGCGAGGCGATCTAAGATTTTCGCGTGAATAGATCTTGTCCATGGCCATCTACCAATTTTATTTAGTGATGCATCCGTGATTTCCAGAATCACCAGATCGGGTGATTTTTTGTTTTTGGTATGGAAGCGAGTGGTGCGTCCGTCGTAGAGCCAGCTCTCTAGTTTGGCCGCGATATGCAATAGGCTTTGTACGTTGCTTTTATTGTCTTCTCTTATTTCGCGGGCAAAGAAACTAAGTAGGATTCCACAGAGACAAAGTAATGCTAAAAGGCTGGCCCCGAGTGGACGGAGCCATTGATCTAGGGATCGATTTTTTTTACTCATGAATTATGGTTTCGGCTTAGGCTTCGGTGGCGGTTTTGTGCCGCCAGAATTCGGCGTATTGGCAACTCCGCCAGTCACGGTTCCAATATTCGTGCCACCGACGGACGGACCACTATTTCCGGATGGTCCGCCAGGGCTTCCAGATCCGCCGTTAGCAGGCGCACCCACCGGGCTCACCACTGTGGATGGAGGAGGGGGAGGCATTCCGCCAACGGGCCCTGAAGATCCGCCGCTGCCACCGATGCTTCCAACAGACGATCCTGGAGGGGGAGGCATTTGGTAGCCGGCACTGCCGCCGCTTGGTCCGGTTGAATTACTTCCGGGCGCACCGCCCATGCTGCCTGATACACCTCCACCGGGGGGAGGGGGCATTTGTCCATTTTGTCCGCCGTTGGCACCATTCCCATTTCCGCCACCCTGAGCTTGTGGAGGGCCAATCATCATTGAGCCGCTGCCAGCTTTATCTTGGGAGAGGCCAGGCACCGCTGCGCTATTTCGCTGTAGGCTCTGCACCTGATTTGCTGGCATTTGTTGAGGTGTGCTCGGCTTCGAGGAACCATTACTAACTTGCGAGGCTTGTCCGCTCGTTACATAAACGGTATTTCCGCTGCGCAAAGCATCTTGTGCGCTCATACCCGCGCTAATATTAGCCATCGCCACTTTCCCTTGGATCGTGAGAAGGCTCGTTTTGTTCGTGGTATTATCATAGGAAACCACAAAATCTGTGCCGCGAATTCCGATCGCGGCATTGCCTGCGCGAATGATCACTTTATCTTCCGAGGCGGATTCCGATTTTTTGATCAGTGCGCGAATGCTACCCTTCGCAATATTCCAAAGCGCCGGCTCTGCAGAGTTCGGCATTTTTATTTGAATTTGACTTGTGGGGGCAATGTTCAGAATGGATTGATCTGCAAAGCTGAGGCGCACAAAGCTCTTCGCCTCGGTTTTGATCGTGGCGCCTTCCATAATTTTTTGACCCAAACTAAGGCTCTGAGGTGCGTTGCTATCCAATTGCACTGTTGCACTACCTCGGAGAATAGTTACGGTAGCCCAGGGCGATTCCGCCGCAAGCGTAGAGTGGGAAATAGTAAAAGCGACTAGAAAAATTCCAAGAGTTTTCATCATGGAAAAATTCTAGCCGCCGGAATGTGTTGTGACAAGGCTAGATTGCGCCGTTTGTGTTCAGCTGATGATATTTCGCGGTAATCTGTTGGAAGAGGGAGACGTCTGCAGGTAGAGCGAAGGATTCACTATCACCCGAAGGTGCCTGGCCTGAAGAAGCCAGCGATCTTGCATCCTCTTTTTTCTCAGTGCCATCTGGATTCAGCATTTTTTTGATCGCATCTGTGAGTGCGGTATCTGGGCCACCATCTTTCATGCCGAGACCACCACCGCCACGAAAAATCGAGCCGCCGCCATCGCCTAGTGTGCCCACGCCTGTATTGCCCAATCCACGCTGAGGCTTCTTATCGCCACTACTTTTCCCGGAGCTATCGCCACCACCGATTCCGCCGCCAGTGGCGTTACCACTCACGGTGCTCGTTGCCGCAACTGTACCTTTCGGAGTAGTGAGAGGAGATTGGCCTGGCATCATTCCGCTTTGGATGCCGCCAGTTCCCGTGCCGGGAAGAAGTGCATTGCCTGATCCTGGATCTGTTCCAGAGGAGGGATTTGCTATCGTGCCGCCTACCATTGGGCCTCCACCGCTCACCATCGATCCACCGAGACCATAAGATAGAGCGGGGGCAAGGTTTGCATTCTGCGCGGCTTTGCCGGCTTGCATCCAAGTCATCGCGCCAATGAGACCATTCGTCATTGCTAACATCCCTTGCGAAGCGCCAGCGCTGCTTGCCGCATCGGCTTGGGTTTTTGCTTCGGTTGCACCACGGCTGATCCAGCCCACTTGATCTGTGGTCAATTTGGAGTTGGCCGCCGCCAAATTTAATTGTCTCTGGCAATCTGCGTCTGCATTCTGAGTGTCACTGTTGCACGTTGACGTCACATTACTGCTCGCCATTTTTAGATTCTTGTTCGCAAGTTTTGCTGCATCGGCTGCGCTATTTAATTGACTAGCGGAATAGGCTTCTTCCGCTGCTTGCACCATTTTGGTGATCGCCGTGGTTTGCATCATCATTTTTTGCGCATTTTGCGCTGAATTGTTGGAGCTATCGTTTGCAGCTTTGTTGGAGGCGAGCGTTCCTACCCCAATAGTGGTTGCCAGAGCGGCGCTATCTACGGCCTGCTGCCGAGTTTTATTATTTTGTACAGCATCGGCGGCTACTTGGCAGTTATTTCCTTTCAGGTTTACATCCTGATTAGTGCCTGTGAACATATTCGCATGACCACAATCTCCGGAGGTGTCTACGGAGGTGTCTGTTTTGGTTTTTGTGTTAGAGGCATTATCTTGGCAAGTTGAAATAGCAGAATCCACTGAAGATGGAACCGCCGTAATTAAGTTTTGATAGTATTTTTTTGCTTCTGGCGTAGTGGCTGCAGTCATTTGCTTTGTGTAACCAGCGATCCGAGCATCCCCCGCTGAGTGCGCCTTGGCAATACATACATCGAGACTATTTCCCGAATTAGCCGCTTTTGCCACGCCACTCATCCCACCCATGCAGATCGCTACCAAGGCGAGTAGAGTAGGGCCTTGTTTTTTCATAAAAATCTTCATACTTCTCTATCGGCCATTTCCCCGCTTTTATTGAGCCATTACGCGCGGGCCTAGGAGCCGTCCTTTCGCAAGCATATCTATGGTTTTCGTCTTCACCATTTGGAAAAGGTCTACATCTGGGTTCTTCGCCACGCCAGATTCATCGCCCGCGGGGGCGCGCCCAGAAACCGCATCTTCATAAATTTTATTTGGGTTAATACCCGTGGCAGCGCCGCCTTGTTTCGAAGGGTCTTGGCCCATCATCGCGGCCACCATCGAGCCGATATCGGGAGCGCCAGAGCCTCCGCCGCCATCGCCACCCATACGAGGAGCGCTGGGCCCGCCACCCATATCCATCGAGCCCACACTGCGATAAGGGCTCTTTGTGGCATCGCTCACGGCTGTGATCCCGAGATCGGATTTTGCGGAGGAGCCACCGGCACCAAGGGCTGCCGCTCCCACGCCCGCAGGATCGGTTATTCCTGCGCTTGGAGCACCACTATTTTTGTTTAGAGCGTTATTCAAAGTATTGGCCAGGCCAGGGGAGGCACTCGAGGCGCCGCCGGTGCTCACGAGTCGGTTGGCATTAGGATCACTCGTGGAGGCTCCGGTAGTAGCGGGTACCGCGGATACTACCGAGATCACATTATTACCAGTGCCCGTGATCGCCATGCCATTTGTGGAGGTAATATAGCCAGACGTCACAGCGGAAAGGGCCCCTAGATTCTGCGCGGCTTTCTCGTTTTGTTTCGCTAAACTTCCTGCCACCATGCCAACCATCATTTTCCCGGCACCCATCATGAGGTGAGTGGTGGCTGCTTTATTGGTGGCATCGATGGCTGCTTTGATATCGCTCGCACTTTTGCCGTTCGTTACGTTCGATTCAAATTTTCCGCCAGCAAATTTTTGGGTACCGCTGATCGTTTGTTGTAGTTTTTTTAGTTCGGCTTTTTGTTTTAGCAGCGCATAGCTACCAAGGGCTATGTCCGTGGCGCCCGCAATATAGCTCACAGTGCTTCCCGTTTTTTCTATATTGGCTACGCTATGAAGTGATTTTGCTTGCGAGGAATCTTTCATTCCCATCTCCGCCACAGCAGTGGCACCAACAGCGGCAACGGCAGCCACATTGCTTAAGCGACTCACATCCCCCATCATCGCTTGTTCTTTCGCGATCTTTTTTCCTGTGGAGGAAATGCTTTGAGCGGTGCGATTTAATTGCTCGTTGCAGTAGCCTATCGCAGCTTTCCTTTGTGTTTCGTTAACTGGCCCATTGAATGCCATGGTTGTGCAATTGATCGTCACGCTATCACTGCTCAGCGCTTGGTTTGCATCAGATGCGCCATCAAAGCTATCGCCCATTATTTTACGGCCAAAAGAGTTGGGTGTGCCGTCAGAGTTTTGCGCGTTTGCGCCACCAATAGTCGCAGCATTGCCATTTTGAGTTTGGGTCTGAGTTGCAGCTTGCACTGGTGGTTTTGGTGTTGGAACAGTATAAGTTACGTTCACCTGATCCGGGCTTCCCGCCAGGGCCTTCTGCTCAAGACCCCCAAGCAAAGCAATTCCACTCAGCACTGCGCTAAATAAAATTGAATTAGCTTTTCGGTTAAAGGTGCCCATTCCACTCCCCAGGGAAAAAAGCATACTATTATAGTATACTACTATCTCATCGGCCTTTTCAGGAATTTGCTTGAGCTATAGTTTATTGCCTAAACCATTGATAATGCAGCCTTTATTTAGGCAGCGATTGATGCTTTCGTGCACCCTCTCGAAGAGGGGAGCGGTGTCTGCGGCGGCCACTTCTCGATCAAAAGAATAGCTGCTACCCTTCGTGCTAGCGGGTGCGCGGCTCTCTCCACCAGCGGCAGTATTATTACTCAAATTCTCCATGGGCTCAGCAGCTCCACCCATCATGGCTTGCATGTTTTGCATAATATCTTTTATCGAAGCATCTGTTTCGGAACCGGCAACTGCCACTGGTGCTTTCACTTCTGCTCCGGATCCATCGAGAGTTCCCGCAGAACTGAAGCCACTGCCTTTGGCACCTACTTTTGTATCTCGCCCATCGCTAGCGCTACTTAGTTGCCCGAACGTGCCACTGAATCCCGCGGAAGAGCTGCCCCCAGCGCCTGCGCCGCCACCATTACTTAATCGATCACGAACTGCATCTTTCAGCGAAGAACTCACTGACGAAGCACCAGTAGTATTTCTGTTTCCAGAAATTCCGCTACCATCACCTTGACCAGTGGCTGAGAGAAGCGCTGTATTTGGGTTTACGGTAGTTCCCGCGAGAGTGGTTGGGCTCTGCGCGTTCGTGCTGGTGGTGGTGCTCGTGTTTGAACTGGTATTCGAGGCAGAAGACGCTGCACTAATCGCATTGATGCTCGCCACGCTTACGGGAGAATTTGAGTTATTTTGCGATCCAGCACTTCCCGAAGATCCACCGCCGTGGCTCGTGGCGGCAGCTACACCCGCAGCGCCTAGGCCTACCACGCCAATTGGCACAATATTATTTCCAACAAAAGAGCCCGCTGCTCCCACCGCGTTCAGTGTGGAACTTGCTGCACTACCAACCGCTCCACTTATGCTGTTACCAATCGAGCCTATTCCACTTGGACTAACAGGGGCTGCTGGAGCGCCACCAAGACCGGTATCGCTGGCAGTTCGGCTTAGGGCTGAACCAGCAGTGTCTCTAGCTGTACTTAATTGTGCCTGCGGAGCTCCAGCCAAGCGCTGATTTTGATTAATTCCAGTTGAAGCGATGCTTCCGCTCCCACCGAGACTTGATAAGTCAAGGCCCGAGATATCAGATTCGATGCCAACCTCAAACCCAGTATTATACTGCACAGCAAGTTGATTTACAATTTCCTCTAACCTTTTAAATGATAGTTTAATTCGCTCTCGTTGGAGTTGAAGCTCAGCAATGTACTCGTTAGTGTCACAAAATAAATCCTCAGCATATTCGCTGTAAACTGAGGGCTGACTTGAGGGCTTCAAAGCGCTCATCATATTTCCTCGGATAGAATCGTTTCTCTGCTTATACATACTTGGATTGCGACTGACAGGGCCCCCAAGTAGCCCACCGACTACGTTATTGACGGCATTACCTACGGCTGTACCAAGATTGGCACCGGCACCGGTGCATATTTTTCTTAAGTCATTCTCAGCTCTAATAATGTTCCATTGCTGGGAAGTATCCAAAAACTTCTTTGCTATTTCTTGCTTCTCAAGACGAGAACGGTGCCACCCCTTATTATTCACGTGAGTTTGAAAATTCAAACATTGATCTTTTGCCTTCAGAGCCAGAGCATTTGTTCTGCTCGCCATGTTTGACATGCTTTTAAAAAAACTATCTTGACCCCCAGAATCGATATCTTTTAAATCTGCTGGCGTCAAAATTGCCGAGCTATTTACATGTATTTGAATTGAATCAGAAGTTGGTGAGGCGAGTGATGGGACGATCGGATGAAAGTTGTCAAGACTACCGCTGCCACCACCCGTGACTCCGTAGGAAATCGAAGCAACTGAAGTCTTGCACCAATCACCGATAGTATGAGTTGTAAGGTAAAGGTTCTCGCAGGATGAATCTCCAAATTTTTTAGAGGCCGAGCAAAGTTTATCAATTTCTGGCTGAGGCTCTCCTTGAAGAAATGAATCAGGATTAAATGCTTTCTTTTTTTGATTTAGAAAAAAATCGACGGAGCACTGGTCTTGCAATCGAGAAATCTGCACCACAGGCATGTTGCAATATCCCTGGCAGGCCGCGCTTTCTTTAACTCCACTACAACTGTGATCTGGGACGGGAGCTAATGACGATGCGGAAGCAATTGAGCTCCAAAGAGGGCCTCCCCATATGCCTAAAGCCACTACAGAAAATAGGACTTTTAAGTTTTTCGTGACCCCAGATCTCATACCATTCTTATCGGATACTCTGGGCGCTCCCTTGAGCGATTTAGAAAGAAAACAGCAATATCAAACCCTTAGAGAGGCGAAAAAACTTTGCCCCCGCCGTGTATCTTGAGTAGTCTGCCTCTTATGTTTGATTCACTACGGGAAAAAATTCTGCAGCCCATTCGCAACTTTGGTCGCGATGGAAAAATCACGGAAGCCAACTTGCAAGAGGCGATGAAGGAGATTCGTCGCGCGCTCTTGGAAGCCGATGTGCATTTTAAAGTAGCGAAAGAATTTTTGGATCAAGTGCAAAAAGAAGCGGTGGGTGCGGAGCTGTTAAAATCCGTTTCTCCGGGTCAGCAGTTCGTAAAAATTGTGTACGATGCGCTGGTGAAATTTTTGGGTGGAGTAAAAGAAGGCGCGCCGCTTGAACTGAAAGCGGCTCCTCCTGTGCCCTTGCTCCTCGTGGGTTTGCAGGGTTCGGGGAAAACTACCACGGCGGCAAAGCTCGGGCTTTACTTAAAGAAAAAAGAAAAGAAAAAAGTGATGCTGGTTCCTGCCGATCCGCGCAGGCCAGCCGCGAAGGAGCAGCTGCGGCTCCTGGCAAAACAAGCCGAGTTAGAATTTTATGATAGCGATCTCTCCTTGCCGCTCACGCAGATTATGCGCCGGGCGCGAGAAGAAGCGAAATCGCGAGTGGTGGATGTATTCATTGTAGATACCGCCGGGCGCCTCGCCATTGACGATGAGCTCATGCGCGAAGTGGAAGAGGTTCGCAATGCTCTTGATCCTTATGCCACGCTCTTCGTGGCCGATGCGATGACGGGTCAGGATGCCGTAAATGTGGCTCAAGCTTTCCACTCCCGCACGCCGCTCACCGGCGTGATTCTCACGAAGCTCGATGGGGATGCCCGGGGTGGCGCGGCTCTTTCCATTAAATTCCTTACGGGTCTACCAATTTTGTTTATGGGGCTTGGAGAAGGAGTTAGCGCGCTAGAAGCATTTCATGCGGACCGTCTCGCGAGTCGCATTCTCGATATGGGGGATGTGCTTTCCCTTGTGGAAAAGGCCCAAGAATCCATTTCGGAAGAAGAGGCGAAAGATAGTTTTGCGAAAGTGAGCAAAGGGCAATTCTCGCTAGACGATTTTTTGAATCAAATGCGCATGATGAAGAAGCTCGGATCCATGGAGGGCATTATGAAAATGCTTCCTGGTGGCAACAAAATGGTGGAGCAGATGAAGGGCGTGGACACAGAAGGCGAAATGAAGCGCACCGAAGCGATCATTCTCTCGATGACGAAAAAGGAACGCCTCAACCACAAAATTCTAAACGGCAACCGCCGCCTGCGCATCGCGAATGGCAGTGGCACGAATGTGGCGGAAGTGAATCGTCTGATTAAGCGCTTTGAAGATGCTCAGAGGATGATGTCCTCCATGGCAAAGATGGGCTTGTTCAAGAAAATGATGAAAATGTAGAAGGCGCTAAAAAAGTTGCAAATCATGCGTTGCAGCTCTTCTAGCGCACTCTGTTTTATACTCTGGATTTATTTACTTCCAGCAATAGGCATAGTTGGTGGTTTGAGCTGCTGAATGCCAAGTATCGGCTTTTTGAATCGTCACGATCTTCTCGGCGATCAAGCCGCCAATTTTTCGGAAAGAGTGCTGATAGGTAACGCCAACATCACTGAATCCTTCGGGAACAGTGAGGGTGGAGATGAGATCAGTAGCGGTGATTGCGATATCCGATGCCTTGGCAATGTCGGAAACTTGTTCGTCGCTAATACCCGAATAAATCAAAACCGTTTTTTTGGTATCCGGAGTGCCAGGAAATAGAGGGCCGGCAGATGGAATACCCGGAATCACGGTATCGTATCTTTCTTCGGCAGTGCTTTGGTAGGGTGCACCTTTTTCATCCGTTACATAGGCGCATTTCAGTGTTGCAGGCTTACCGCGGAGGTCGAAGTCTTCGAGGCTAGCTGCCTGAGTAGCGCTGTTATAAAGCTTTTGAAGTGTTTCAAAGGGAGAGGCATTCGGATTTTCTGCCTGAATTTGGGCAAGGGCGTTTACTGGGTTGGCTGGTTTTATGGCGTTCGCCTGTGCACCAGCAGACCAAAGGGTAAGAACTACTAAAGCAGCGATTTTCATGGGGAAGCCTTTCTAAGGTAATTTATTTGGTCTATCATTTAATGCATTGCGTAATACTTGTCAAGTATCACTCTTATCTATCCGCATAATTTTCTTGCTGAACTTCCATTACTTCATTATAAAGCTGGATCAGCATGCCTTGGATTGATTGATTTTTTTGATCAGGTATTGCAATTTTAGGAGTTTGTTCATGGTAAAGATTCGTCTCTCCCGCAAGGGCAAAAAGAACCTCGCATTTTTTCACATCGTTGCAGTAGACGCTAACAAGAAGCGCGATGGCGAAGTGTTGGCTAAGATCGGTACCTACGATCCAACCAAGAAAACGGCACAAGAAAAAGTGAAATACGATGCCGATTTGTACAAAGCTTGGATCGCTAAAGGCGCCCAACCTACAGAAACTGTTTTACAAATCGTTGCTGCCAGTTCAAAATAACTAAATAGAAACCGTTTTATTTTCTCTGGTTTTTTTGCTGTGTTGAGTACGGGCTAGGATTGCCCTGCGAACTGTTGTGTTGGTCATGGAGGAACTCGGATGAAATCAGCGTCTGATGAACTAAGAGAGTTAGTTGAATATATGGCTAGAGCCCTCGTGGATCTGCCCGATCAAGT
This sequence comes from Oligoflexia bacterium, assembly GCA_903867855.1. Classification (GTDB taxonomy): domain Bacteria; phylum Bdellovibrionota; class UBA1018; order CAIPTA01; family CAIPTA01; genus CAIPTA01. The sequence goes on from CAIPTA010000055.1 coordinate 9,621, forward strand.
GCAAGTGAAGCAGATCGAAGGCGAACAAACCACGGTGATTGAGCTCAAGGTGGCCAAAGAAGATCTTGGCAAAGTGATTGGTAAGCAAGGCCGCACAGCGCGCGCCATTCGAACCATCCTCAATGGTGCCTCTACGAAACTTCGAAAACGTACGGTGCTAGAAATTATCGAGTAATTCGAAAGTAGATCGTGGAATTCGACGTCCTCACTCTTTTCCCGCAAATGTTTGAAAGCGTACTCGGCGAAAGCATCTTTCGTCGTGCTCTTGATCAAAAAATCCTTTCCGTTCACTTCCATCAAATTCGTGACTTCGCGCAAGACAAGCATCGCACCGTGGATGATTCTCCCTATGGCGGCGGCGCTGGTATGGTGATGCGCTGTGAGCCGCTCTATGGCGCGTGGAAAGCCGCTAAGGCTCGGAATGAAAGCCCTTCCCGAACCATTTTTTTGAGCCCGGCCGGAAAACCAATCTCCCAATCTAGGATGAAAGAATTTGCCGCAGGCGCTGAGCGCCTAATCCTGATTTGTGGGCGCTACGAGGGCGTGGATGAGCGCTTTATCGAGCAGTGTGTGGATGAAGAGCTGAGTCTCGGGGATTTCGTATTGAGTGGTGGGGAAATCCCGGCGATGGCCTTGATGGATTCCGTGATGCGTCTCTTGCCAGGTGCCCTCGGCAATGCAGAGTCTGCCATTACGGAGAGCTTCCAGGATGGCTTGCTGGAATGCCCGCAGTATACGCGTCCGCCGGAGTTTATGGGCAAGGCTGTGCCTGAGGTTTTGCTCTCAGGAAACCATAAAGAGATCGAGAAATGGCGCCTGCAGCAAGCGAAAGATCGTACACGCAAACGTCGCCCCGATCTTCTCTCCTAGCAATCCCCACCTAAGGGTGGTAAATCACCAACAATTATGCTATCCAATGACCCTTCTGGTTGCGGTGTGTTCGTGGCTTTGTTACACCATTCCATGCGCGATAAGCGTGGGAGTGTGGTTACTACTGCGGTAACGAACCTCGACATCCACGATATTGCTCGCTCCTCTCGCACTTTTGGTGTGAAAGGCTACTACCTAGTGAATCCGATTCCGGAACAGCAGGAAGTGGTGGGACGAATCATTGGTCACTGGAATGGGCCTGGCGGAAGGGATTATAATCCTGATCGTTCAGAAGCTTTTTCTCTGATCAAGGTAGTGTCCTGGTTGGATGATGCGATTCGTGGCATTGCGGAAACGACGGGGAAAAAACCTTTCGTGGTGATGACGAGTGCTCGCAGAGTGGAAGGTGTTCTCTGGAAGTCGTCGGCTGAGTTTCGACGAGAGCTCGGAGCACTAGATCGACCAGTGCTCTTAGTATTTGGCACTGGTTGGGGAATGATAGACGAGATCATGCAAAAGGCGGATCTCGTGCTTGAGCCGATCATTCCAGAAGTAGAGAGTGGCTATAACCATCTCTCGGTGAGATCTGCGGTGGCGATTTATTTGGATCGCTTACTCGGAGAACGATTTTGAGTTTTTTGTTTTTGAAGGAAGGAAATGAACTATGCATGCAACTAAAGAAATCCAAGCGGTAGAAAAAAAATATACCCGCGCCACTCCACTCCCAACTTTTCGCTCTGGCGATACAGTGATTGTTCACTCGAAAATTAAAGAGGGTGAAAAGGCTCGTATTCAGTACGTTGAAGGCGTAGTGATTCGTAAATCCGGTAACGGCACCACGAAAACTTTCACTTTGCGTAAAATTTCGGATGGTATCGGCGTAGAAATTATCTATCCGCTCAATTCCGAAAGCATTGCGACCATCGAAATCGTGAACCACGGTGATGTGCGTCGCGCTCGCTTGTTCTACCTTCGCGGCTTAACTGGTAAAGCATCTCGCTTGAAGACGAGAGACGTAGTGGGTAAAACTGCCGCCGCTCCTGCTGCTAAGCCTGCTAAGTAATCGAGCGCAGTGACTAGTTTAGATCTTCAAGAAGAAGCGTTGCTTTGGAAACAAGGCAGCGCTTTTGTTTTTGGTATCGATGAAGCCGGGCGCGGTTGCTTAGCCGGCCCTGTTTGCGCGGCTGTGGCGGCCTGGCCAATGTTCGGTGAGCCTCCAACAGATTTCCTGGTGGACGATTCCAAGAAGATGACGGAGCAAGCCCGTGAGCGCGCGTATAAGCCTTTGTTGGAGGCTACACTTGCTGCTGGTGTGGGTTGGGCAACCGCAAAAGAGATCGATCGCTGGAATATTCTTCGCGCCACTTATTTAGCCGTGGCCCGTGCATTAGAAAAAGCCCTGGCGCAGATGATCGAATTAGAAATCATTTCCAGACAGCGCCTTACCCAAGAGAGTTTTGCCTTTCTCACGGATGGATCGCATCCACTCCTTAGCCATGCCCGTGCATTTGTTTACTCCGCCGAGTATGAGCACGAATTTCCTCTATTGCGAGAGCTCTGTACGAAAGAGCTTCGTGAAAAATGCATCGTAAAAGGAGATTCCAAAATTTTCTCCATCGCGAGTGCCTCCATTCTTGCGAAGGTAAGCCGCGATCACCACATGACTACGCTAGATAAAGAATTTCCTGCCTATGAGTTCGCTGTGCATAAGGGATATTCCACTGCCAAGCATGTAGGACATTTGCAGAGAGTGGGTCCTTGTTCCGAACATCGCCGTAGTTTTACGCCTGTTTCTGAGGCCGCTCGCGCATTCGGTATGGTGTAGCTCTTGCTTCCCATCTCTGCGAATGAATCAAAAACGCAGAATTGCCTATGAGTATGGAATCAACTCCGAAAACATCGCCGAGCAATATTGCTTAAGGCGGGGCGATACTATTTTGGCAAAAAACTTTCGCGTTCGTAGAGGGGAGATTGATCTGATCCTGCTTCGGGAAAAATTCCTTATTTTTCTCGAAGTGAAATCGAGGCTTGATGCGGAGGGGATTCATCCAGGCTATTCGATCGGGTATAAAAAGCGCCGCAGTTTGACGATGGCCGCAGAGCTCTTTCTCTTGAAGAATCCAGGAATAGTGCGTGCTGTGCGCGAGATGCGCTTTGATTTGCTCTGTATTACCGGTGAGCGTGTAAGCGAATACCGCGAAGGCATATTTTTTTCCACGAAGGAGTGATAAAATTTTGAGAAGCAGGGGGCTTTCGTGAGATCAATTTGCACATATTTTTTTCTACTTAGTTTTTTACTCAGCATCAGCGCCGAGTCTGTCTATGCTGCCGGCGCAGCCGCTGCGCCTGCTAGCTCGCAAAGTTCTGCGAATACGAAAAAGGCTGTCATCGTGGCGAAATCTGCGTTGTTCGGTTTGGGCGGTGGCCTTGTAGTTGGTGTGGCCAGCCAAGTGTTTAAGAAAAATACGAAAAATATTTTTCTCGCTGGCTCCCTCGGAATGTATGCGGGAATTGCGCTAGGGATATTTATTATCTCCACGAATAGTTCTCCACGCTACGATGGTCCTGATACGTATAAGGATTTAGAAGATTTTCAGAGTGGATCGCTGAGCAAACCTGAAAAGACAAATACTATTGGAACCATAGAGACGAAGGCTCCGATTCAAGTGGCGCTCTTCTCTACAAACTTTTAGGCCTTTTTCTTTCCGTTAATCCAAAGACTTATCAGCAAGGCTGCTTTTTGAGCAGTTTTTGGATGCTCCATTACTCTCTTTTGTAGCTGTTCACGGAGCGCTTCTGCTTCGATTTTGATCTTGCGAAGATTTTCTTGAGGGTCCGCTCTGAGAGATTTCGTCTCATTCGTTGGGTATAATAGTTTTTTCTTCAGAGCAGACATTCAAAATTCTCTTATGCAGCTTTGGGAGCTTTTTTCGTTTCCGTATTTTTTTGTGGATTTTTGGTTTCTACCACTTTGGCATCTACTTTAGACATAAAGCAGTCACCATCCACCTCAGTGAAGGCATACCAGTCATTACCTAAACGTTGGTAAAGTACGTGAGCCAAGCTGTAGTCAGACTTTTTATCGTATTTCTTTTTCATAATTTCTCCTCCTGAGAGTGGTTGTGACAAGTGATACTGTCTAAACTTTCGTCACTCTCAGGAAAAACCTTAAGGATAATTATTGTTCAGCTACGATTGTTTGTTCTTCTGGAATACCTGTTGGCGTTTCTCGCGGCTTACCGCCCAAGAATTTGATGTCCTCGACGAGAATCTCAGAGCTTTTATGAGAATTCCCATCTTTATCAGTCCAGTTTTTACTCTGTAAAACTCCCTCCACAAAGACTCGGCTACCTTTATGAAGGTGGCTGCTACACACTTCGGCCCGCTTGCCCCACACTGTAGCGCGATGCCAGTAGGTTTCTTCTTTTTTATCGCCATTGGCGAGTTTGTAGTCTCGCGAGGTGGCTAGGGAGAAAGATAGAACTGCATTTCCCTTCGAGGTGTATCGGAGCTCCGGATCGCGACCAAGATTTCCTACTAAAATAACTTTGTTTACGTTTGAGTTTGCCATGATTTTCCTTTCCAAGAGTTCGTTTGCTCAGAGCTAAGAGCAACTGGGAAACCAATGTTTGGAAGAGTAAGTGGCTGTTTATTTTCGCGAAATACTAATGATGGCTGGGGATCGAACCATTGCCCGAGAGACTTCCGAGCACCACCCCTAGATACAGAATTGTCTCGCCGCCGTATTGGGTTTGCAGGCCCCGATGCACGCCCAAGGATAACTCCACGGGCAAATAGTAAAATAGCTTCGATTCGGAAATTAGGTCCACACCACTACCGAAAATCACTTCGGTGCCGAATGGCTTTTTATCGTAGTAGAGAAAGCTATTATTCGCGTCATAGCGAGAGAGGTAAGTGCTGGCTCCACCGTCGAAGAGGAATCGCAACCCAATGTCTTTCAAGAAAAATGGATTGGTGCCTAATCCGGCGTAGGGCCGAGAAATGGGCATAGTATAGGCTAGATTTAGAGTTGCGATCTTTTGGCCTAGCAGAGCGTCTTGTGGGTATCCACGCACGATATAACTAGAATCACTCAAGGCAGAGGCGCCGCCTCCGAGGAAGTAGTTCGTAGCCAAAAATCGATTGGTGGTAACAGCGAAATTGGCTCGGGCACTCACGCTATGAGAAGTTTCAAAGCCAGGCTGATAAAAGGCAAGACTTGGTCGTAAGTCAGCGAAGCTATTTTCATTGCCAGTTTTTGGATACAGCCCCAAATAAAGATTCGCAGCTAGGCCGCGATTCGGAGTGATGGCAGAGGGGTAGGAGTGCACATTATTGTAGGAGAGATAATCAAAGAGAAAAGAGCCGTTCGCTTTCGAGCCGAAGAGGGTGCGCTCTTGGTAGGCGGCTCCAAGAGATGTGGATAGGTTTGAAGTGATGGAATAGGCAGCATCTGCAGAATAAACGGCCACTCGGTTGCTCGAGCTGGAGCTGGTGAAGTAGTTGTTGTACTGATTTGCGGAAACGGAAAAATCCACCAAATAACTTCTATTTGTATAGTTGGCATTATAGGTGGGGAAATTTGATCTCGTATCGTAGTAAGCGGTGAGCGAATAGTTTTGATAGTCCAACGCATCGTTACCGGAAGTGGAGGCGCCGAGAAGCGCACCGTTATAGGCAAGCACTCCCGTTGGCATCCAATACTGTGGCCACATGCTAGTGGCGGGACTGGAAAATGCGCTATAGGGTTTAGTGGACGAAATAACGGTTTCCTTGGCGGGTAACTGATCCTGATTTTGCTCTCCGTCTAGGGCCTCGTGAAGATCTTGTTTGATTGCTGAGGTGGGGGACGCCGCCTGATTTCTATCTAAATCAATTTTCACTAAGTTCATGCCTTGGTTAGTATACGCGGAGGCGAACAGAGTTTTACCGTGCAGCACTGGATGAAGGAGCATGCCACTGGCGCTCTCGGCTAGTTTCTCCAGTTTTTTCGTGTCTCGGTGAAAGGCAAATATAGCAAAACTAGAGTGTTTCGTAAGAGTTGGATAGTTGGCCACATAGATTAATTGCTTGTCGATGGGAAAAGCATCGCGCTCTGAGAAGTGAGTGCCTTTATCCAAACCAGTGATCGCCGCTTTAACGGAGTGGTCTTTCTGATTAAACACAAAAAGTTCTTCTTGCCCGGCATTATTGTGTTTCGAGAAAAATATTTCTTCGCCACGCGCGATTGGTTGCCCGAGGCGCTCAAAGGGTTGTGTGCGGTAAATTTGGCGCACTGTTTTGCCATCGAGGCTGAGAATTTCAAGAGCTTCTACGGTATTGGCTAGGTGGCGGATCGCCACAAACTCTTTTCCATCGCCAAGGAAGCTTGGATCAAATAGACGAGCACTTTTGGTAATTTGAGTAGAGCTTTCCTTCTCGAGATCAAAGAGAAAAATATCGTTGATGAAGGTGGTAGTGCGAGAAAATTCGCTATTCGTGAACAGTAGCTTTTTCTGATCGGGAGAAAGCGAAATATGAGGTGGACTCGGAAAATTTTTCTCCACCAATATCCTGGGTTCGTGACTTTTACAGTCTGCGGTGAAAGGGAGTTTCGCTAGAGCATAGCCCTGCTCAGAATCCTCCATGGAGAAATAGAGCGCATCGTCACTCAAAGCAAGGCCACCTGTGAAGCGGCCGCTATGAGTGAGCTGACAAATGGCGGGATTCTCTTTGTCTGTTTTTTGTTCGCTGCCGTAGCGAGTGGAAATTTTCTGCACGGTTTCGCCCCACGCAGTTTCCCAATCCTTCCCAGCCACATTTTCCAGAACGCTATTCAAACGATAGGGAAGAGTATGCGCATTTTCCTCGCTAATTTTACCGGGATGAAATCCCGCCTGAGCAGCGTAGCCGAGGAGATACGCGGAGTTTCCAGCAGGCCACCACCAATCGGGACCATCATTAAACCGATCAACCGTATAGATGCGTCCAAGCAAATGCTCCTGAGCGGCAGTTCGAAAAAATGCATCCACAAAAACGGAGCGGCCACGGCCACCTGGAGTTTGCTTAGTTTCTTCATTTACTGCGAGGCCTTCAATCAACCAAGAAGGTTGCAGACCATTTGGCTTAACCCAACTGCCAAAAATGGAGCGCAAGGTTTGGTAGGCACCAAAGGCAGAATCATTGGCGATGATATGGGTGAGTTCGTGGGTGGCTAGTTCTTGCACCCAATTATGATAGTCCATCAACACAGAATTGCTCTCGAAGGGAACTGCAAATACTTCGATATGCGTGTTCGGAAAAGAAATCGCCTCGCCGTTGGCATTATCCGCGGCATCGTTGATCACGATATCGATCGCGCTGGGGGCTTTCCAGCCCAAATCTTTTTCTAATTTTGGCAGGGCACTTTCTAGAGCAACAGTAAAGGCCCGGGCATAGCTCTCCTGGTTGGCGGTGAAGTGCACATGAAAGTGCTCGCTCTGTAGCGTATACCATGTGAGACCCGAAGGTGGGCTCGCCACGGCAGAACTACTAATTAAACAGAAAATCCCTAGAAAAATATGACGGCAAAACATAGACTGACTTTACAGATTTTCGTAATTCTTGAATAGGTGTCTATGCTGAAATATCCACAAATTGATCCCGTGATTATTCATCTTGGCCCGATTGAGCCTCGTTGGTATGGCCTCATGTATTTGATTGGCTTCATCTACATGTACTTTAATCTGAAGAAAAATTATAAGTGGCTCGGCTTGAAGGATACGGAAGAAGTGGATTCGATTCTTTCCACTCTCGTGTTGACGATGCTTGTGTGCTCCCGCACCGTTTATGTGATTTTTTATAACTGGGAAGAAACCATGCGCGGGCCCTGGTGGGAATTTCTCGCGGTTTGGCACGGTGGCTTGGCGTTTCACGGCGGCTTGCTCGGAGTGGTGCTTGGTTCTGTTTACTTAGCTCATAAATATAAAATGCCATGGTCTCGTTTGGCGGATGTGCTTGCTCTTGGAACCCCTGTGGGCTTGGGTCTTGGGCGAATTGCAAATTTCATCAATGGAGAATTATGGGGGCGCGTAACAGATGTGCCCTGGGCCATGGTTTTTCCAAATGGTGGACCTCTGCCTCGTCATCCCTCGCAGCTCTATGAAAGCTTTTTAGAAGGACTCGCACTTTTTTGCTTATTGCGATTTGTGTGGTGGAGAAAACCACGTGTGGGTGTGACTGCCTCCACCTTTCTTTTGAGCTATGCCTTATTTCGCATTCTCGTGGAATTTGTGCGTGAACCTGATGTGCAAGTTGGATTTGTGCTCGGACCATTCACCATGGGCCAACTTTTGAGCTTTGCGATGGTAGTTTTTGGTGGATCTCTGCTTTCTATTTCGCTAACGCGAGGCGTTGCCTTCGACGCACCTATTTCTGGTGCTGATTTGACCGAGAAAAAGACGAAAAAGAGAAAGTAAGTTCGCAGAACTTGCGTTTTTCGCTCAGTCTGGTAATTCTTTTCCTTCCGAAAGCGTCAGCTATAGTGCCCAGATAGCTCAGTCGGTAGAGCAACGCCCTGAAAAGGCGTGTGTCGGCAGTTCGATTCTGTCTCTGGGCACCAGACTTCCAAATTTTACCCCATACTTCGTTGCCTTCTCTCACGCCCCGTTCCGCCGTACCGTATGTACGGCTCACGGCTGCGCTCGCTCGTCGCCTCGTCTGGGGTAAAATTTGGAAGTCTGGCTCTCCGGTGGCAGTTTATCGAGCTGTCGTGCAGTTCACAAAAGTGTGAGGAACGCACTTTTGCACGGAGCAAAGCGACGCCTGAAGCGAAGCGAAAGGTGAGGGCCAAGAAGGTCCGAATGAATTCTGTACACTTACGTTCGCTTTGGTCGGTCGTCGGCGTACGCCTTGTCTAGGGAAATTTTTAGCGATCTAGGCAAAATGTGCTCCTGCTATGCAGGAGCTTTGGTGCCCAGAGACAGAAGCGAACTATAGATTCGTTCGACAAAAATCGCAGGAGGCGATTTTTGGACGCGAAGGCGCCGCGAAGCGGGTGAGGGCAGGAGCCCGAGATCATTCTGTCTATTGAAATTTAATCCGATAGGCCTTTTATTTTTGTTTGGCTGGGTATTCCCTTCGTCATCAACTGACGAATAGCTTCAAAGACCGCCTTGAATTGCACATCATGCTTGGTAAATTTTCGCTCTACTATTTCAATCACCCCTTGGCCTTCTTTGGCAGAAGCCAGAATAATCTCTTCAGCTTTAAAACCTAAAACCGTCTCTACTTGCATTTTAAAGATCG
>CAIPTA010000056.1 GCA_903867855.1 Oligoflexia bacterium
CGATACTTCGCCTATTATCTTGCCCATGTTCGGCGATAAAAAATCAGCTTTCATTCTAAGCATACTGCTTATGTTTGCTGGGCTATCTTCTATTCCAATCACTAGCCGAGCAGCGCGCCTTGAAGAGAATAACTGCGTGCCAGATATCGCCAAATCCTTAGCCTATTTATCCACCACCAAGCCCTTTGATACCGAAATTAAAGTGGAGAACAATTTTCCGAAACAATTTTTTCGGGGCAACGTGAACACTCGATTCGGTTTGGACAATCACTTTCAAGGCATTCTGCGGCTCCGAGATCCAAACTATATGGTGATTTCCGGCGGCGTACACCGAGCCAAAACGGGCCAACTCTTGATTGCCGATTTGAACAGCAAGGCAAGCACCACATCGGATACATTGGAATCAGACAATCAATTGATTAGCCGAATTGATTTCTCCGATCATACTCATTGGCATGCTGGCGGGCTTGCGCGTCTTGGTGATATCGTAGCCGTACCTTTAGAAAAGAAAACGGGAGGCAGTCGCATCGTATTCTTGGATTTTTCTAATCCCACATCTCCCAAGCTTATTCCCGTGGAAATAGATAGAGAGCAAGCGAATGCAGGCGCTATTGCCCTAGAAAAATTGCCAAATGAACATTTTGTGCTCGCTGTGTATACACCCGGAGAACTAGATTTTTATTATTCGAAAACTCGAATTCTAGACGATGGATTTAGCGACACTCCAAACGTGAGCCTGGCCGCAAATGAATCGGGTCTGGTGATCGGTGGAGAGGGAGTGAGTTTAGTGCATCAATGTGATGGAAAACTCTTCTACCTTAACTTCAATAATGCGGGTTTACTCCCACCTCTACTCAACGGCCCCAATCGGATCAGAGCTTTTAGCATAGAGGGAATGCAGGGAATGCCAGGCGATGCGATATCCCTCAATTTTGAACAACAATACTCCTTTGACTGTAACGGTATCTGCAATTTTGCCGCTTCAGGGAGTGTATTTGTGGGCGAAGACCATAAGGTAAGAATTTACAGTACGGGCTTCTTTCGCACCCATGCAGGTAGTTCTATACCCATTGCAGAATATTACGAGCCGTAAAGCCGATCACGCTAGCAGGTGGTGAGTTTTTTAAAATATACCGATATGGTACACAGGAAGACCATATTGAATATGCAGCAAATCGTGAATCAAAATAAACTTTGGTTATGCCTACTACTTCTTTTGCCCTGCAGCGGCTGCGATGGAAGCTGGACTAATTGGTTCGAAACGGAATCGGTGAAGCCAAAGTTTCTTGTTGCGCCCACTAGCGCTAAACAACTAGTGGATGGCATTAAAAAAGTCGCTGCGAGTGGCATGCGCATTCGGATGACGGGCCACGGCCATTCCCTTTCTGATGCCGCAATCACCGATGAAGTGCTCCTCACTCCAGACGGCCTAAACCAGCCTCTGAGTCTAGATTGCAAGCGTCTACATGCAGAGCAGTGCGATACAGGCCTAGTGCGCGTTCAGAGCGGCATTAAAATAGCAAACCTCAATACCTATCTAGATGCCCATGGCCGCGCCCTATGGAATATGGGTGGCTACGATGGGCAAACGCTCGCTGGCGTGATCATGACCGCTACCCATGGCTCGGGTTTAAGCTTTGGTCCTATGGCAGATACCGTAGCGAGCCTACAAATGGTGGTTGACGGTGGGCGCATGGTGCAGATCGAACCCAAGGATGGCATCACAGACGCCTCTAAGTTCCCCGGCTTTCTCGAAGATGATCCAAGTATTCCCGTAGAACTCATCCAAGATGATAACGCCTTCAATGCCGCTCGCGTTTCGATCGGCTCCATGGGCGTGGTATATGCGATCACCATTCACACCGATAAAAAATTCTGGCTGAAGGAAGTTCGCCATCGCATCGCATGGTCGGAGCTAAAAAAACCAGGCGGCTATCTTGATCGCGCAATGCATGGCTTACCCATTTATGGCGCCGATAAGCCCTCTCCGGAACATTGGGAATTGCAATATTCGCCCTATACCAATGATAAAGGCGACCATACTTTTTTGATCACGGATCGTTACCGTTCCTACTCTCCCCTACCCGAGCAAAGCGCCTCGCACCGCGGAAAGAAGGGAGCTAACTTCGAATCGGGGCTCATTTCCCTCTTTGGCGCTCCACTGGCAGTAATCATGGACACCTTTCCAAAACTCTCCAAAACAGTGCTGGAAAGTGCCCTTAACTCAGAAGAAGCCCCTAGCTATACAAATGTAAGCTATAAAGTATTCAATATCGGCGTGATCAACGATACGCCCGTGCTCGGCATCGAAATGGCATTTGATATTAATCAAACGGTTGCTGCCGTAGAGCGATCCTTCAGCGTAGCAGAAGAGCAGTTAGCAAAAGGAATCCCACAAACGAGCCCGATTGCGATTCGATTTGTAAAACAATCTCAGGCACTCATCGGGATGACTCACGACCATAATTCATCCTTCATGGAAATCATCGTGCTTCGTGATGGAAAGAATGCAAAAAATCTTTTGCTCGAACATCAAAAAACCTACCTGGCTGAATTCAATTCTCGTCCGCACTGGGGCTTGGATATGAATCTCCTCACGAACGAGGCGCAACTTCGCAAGCTCTACCCAAACAGCTGGGAACAATGGAAAAGCGAATTTCACCGATTTAATGCAAGCGGCACTTTTGATGGAAAAATTACGGATCGCCTAGGCATCTCTGTGCGACCAAGAACGCCAACTCCGCATCAAACTCTCGATGCCAAAGTGGAAAGCATAAAAATTCTCAATCTCATCGCCCCCTCTCCTCTCGCAGAGGAAGAAAAAATTGCGAGTGAACAGGAACGACGCCTAGCCTTGCCCATGGTGCTGAAACATCTGGACGAAAGAATTGTGAAACTTCAAAATGAAATAACAGCCTCTAGCGGCGAAGATCTGGAACAAAAAAAAGAAGCTCTCCAGAATATGCAGCAAATTAAAGAAACAATTCTTAAGCGAAACCAAGATATAAAATAGATACTCTTTTTCTTAGAGCGCGCAATTCGCAAGGCCAACACTGAGTGTAGTACCCGCCGTGCCGCCAAGCCACATCAGCAACTGAGTTCCATCGAGCAACAATGTTGGTGCGCGGATTTCATCATAGGACCAGGCAAACTGTTTATCGTTAAATACGGCGCTGCTATCCTGCGCCCAATTGCTAATTCCATCCGAAGAAACAGCATGGTGTATATACTGCTGATTCCAGGGATTTCCATGGGCCACGCTAAAATAAAGGTGAAGCTTCCCACCCAGCACAATGGGGCTCGGAGTAGAATATCCCGCCCACTGTGAAATAGGATATTGCGCCTGATCAGGCACAAGCACGCGCTGAGGCGCAGACCAACTAGTTCCATTACTACTGGTAACGAGCCCAATTGTCTGCACCACTGCCCCTAAATTGGCATCTGCCCCGAGCGCACTGAAATAAAGATAAATTTTTCCATTGAATACTACAGCGCCTGGCTCACCCACCAAGTACTGATTAAAATTTAAATTGGGCTGCCCCTTCGGAAGCGTTGGTGCCAAGAGAAAACTTGATCGGCGCACCCAATTGATTCCGTCAACAGAAGTGGCATAGCCAATTTTATAGGAGCCAACATCATTATACGAGCTCGGGTAGCCCGTATAAAAAAGGTAATACACATTCTTGAACAGAACTACGCTGGGAGTTTCTACACTCTTTGCATCCCAAGCATTAGGATTACTTGGCTTGGAAAACACGGGATGGCTCGGCGACAGCGACCACGATTTCCCATCCGCAGAAACAAGGCGATAAATTTGAATATTCTGATCGAAGTTCACATCGGCTGACGCATACATCACATATTGAGCGCCAACTTTAAGCACGCTCGGATCATTCCAAGTAGCGCCGCTAAAAAGATCTCCCGATTTCAGCACAGGGTTCGCGCTCGCGGAGAAACAACTTGGCTTTAGCTTTGATAGATCTGGGCCGGTGCCCGAGCCACCTGCTGCTATCGCAGTGGAGCTAGCAAGGAGCGTAAATAAAAATAGGGTAAGCAGAGAGCGAAGCATTATTTTCATTAGCTATTATTATAACCCTGCGCAGGGATTGCTTAACAGATGTGTCGGAGAGGAAGCAGCCCTGAGATCATTCAGCATTTACACGCTATAAAAAGGCAAAGCCTCTTTTCGCTCCTAACTCCTTGTGAAATGATGGAGTGAATGAAGAAAAAGAGAGTCATCATCTTTTGGGGCGGCGAAGGCTACGGGCACTTAGTGGCCGCCAAAGCTATTGAGCAAAGGCTCAAAAATATCGACCCAAGCGTAGAAGTAATTCTCAAAGACACTCTCGATTTTCCCACTAGGCTCACCCGCAAGCTCATCACCAGTAGTTACTATGTGCTCACACAGCACATGCCAAAGCTCTTTGATCATGTGTATGAGTATGCGATGAAAACGGCAGAAACAGCGAAATCGATTGCTGATCCAGGCATGGCGAAACAATATCGCCCAGAGCGCATGCTGAAATATATCGAAGCCATGCAGCCGGATTGTGTTCTCGTTACCTTTAGCCCAGCTGCAGAAATGATCGTGTATTTGCGCGATCGAGGTAAACTCTTAGATCTCCCTGTGGGACACGTTTTGCTGGATTACGTTTCCAATCACTATTTTTGTCGTCTTGGCATGCGTCTGGAGATGAGCTTCACGCCTCACGCTAGCTTCCTGAAGGATTTTAAGCGTTGGGGGCACCCGCCGGAGAAAATGTGCGCTTCGGGAGTGCCAATTCTTCTAGATGATCTCACACCCTTCTCCAAAAAAGATCGTCTCGATTTTTTTAAAGAGCAAAAGCTGAATCCAAAAATTACTACTCTCGTGCTGGTGAGTGGTGCCGCTGGAGTTGGCAATTTTCCAAAGATCATTAAATCTCTAGCGAAAGAACTCAAAGAGCCGATTCAGCTCCTCGTGATTTGCGGAAAAAATAAACAGAACTATAGCGCCGTTACAAAGTTAGCGCCTCAACTCCCAGAAAACTTTTCGATTTCTACCCATAAACTTATAGCCCCCAAGCTGGCACTTCATTTTGTAAAGGCTGCTGATCTGGTGATCACCAAAGCGGGGGCCCTCACCCCCACTGAGCTAAGCTATATCGGAAAAGCAGTGGTCTATCTGGATATCAATGGCGGGCAAGAAAGGCATAATGCGGCCTTCATTAAAAAACATAATCTTGGAAAAATAACTGATGATCAAGAAGCTGTGGGAGAGATTGTGCGCAAACTCCTCGCGAATCCCAATGAAATTAATTCTATGAAAGCCGCGCAGGCAAAATTTTGTGAATCGCTACAGCCTCAATTGATCACAGATTGGGTGATGGCAGCAATTAGCACTAAGCCAAAACGAAAATAGCACTTTATTAGTGCACACTCTGCTAGGATTATTTTAATGCTTCTTCCCATTCTCTCTGCAGTATTACTTTCTTCCTGGACTCACCCACTCCAAATTTGGCCCCTAGTGTGGATTTGTTTAGTGCCTTGGCTACTTAGTTTTTCTGCCAAGAGTAGCAATCGTGAAATTCTTGCAAAGGGATTTTCGCTCTCTTTCAGTTACGGGATTATCACCTTCTATTGGGTGCTACTCGGCGTTCATAATTTATTTGCTCTCTCTTGGATCTCGGCATTTCTCTTGTGCCTCCCGATGTTTTTCTTTCACCAGCCACAATTTCTTCTTTTCCCCTTTGTGCTGCGCTATTGGCTACAACGCCACCCGAACCCCACTCCAGTGAAGGCTTGCCTCGGGCTGCTTGGCCTGGCTTTTCTCTACACTTGGCTCGATTCCTTTTTCCCAAAGCTCTTTCTAGATACTTTGGGCGATGCCTTCATTGGAGCGAATCATTTGCGACAAGCGGCGGATATTGGCGGCCTACATGTGCTCAGCTTTCTCGCCATCTTTATGAATCTCGGAATTTGGTATGCAATCCGGGGTAAGAAACAAAGATCAGATTTCTATCCGATCCTGATTGCTCTTGTGCTCGCTCTTTCCGCAAGTCTATATGGTTTCGAGCGCAAACAATCTATTGATCATCTCCTCGCGCAAAGTAAAACTCGAATCAACGCCCTAGTGATACAAGCGAATATAAATTATCAAAATAAATCAGCCTCGCAGCTTCGCGATACCAATGAAAGAGATGACCTCGTTAAAAAATACGTTTCACTCTCCCAGCTTGCGCTGCAAACGAATAGCTCTGCTGATTTTATTGTTTGGCCCGAGACAAGCTATCCGGGAGCATTCCGTGAAGGCCTGGGGGGCAACTTAAAAAAACGTGAGGCAAAGCTAGAAACGTTAAGTGCCACGAGTAAAATTCCCCTCGTGTTTGGTAGCCTGGATATAGAATATCCCAGCAAGAAATTATACAATTCGATTTTCTTGCTTGAACCCAGCTCCCGAATCCAAATTTATCATAAAAATTTTCTGCTTCTTTTTGGAGAGCGCTGGCCAGGTGCGGAGTGGTTCCCCTTCTTGACTGCTCTCATTCCTAGCTATAAGCGGCTCTCTCCTGGTGCTGCCCCCACTCTTTTGCAATTACCTACAAAAAACGGAATCGTGCCGATCACTCCCCTTATTTGCTATGAAGCGATTGTGGAAGAGTATGTGGCGAAGGCAGCAAGGCTGGGTGGCCGCCTAATACTCAATTTGAGCGATGATTCCTGGTTTGGCAATTCGTTAGAAGCAGAAGAGCATTTCGATAAAGCTGTGTTTGCGAGCATCGAAACGAGACTGCCACAAATACGATCCACTAATTCTGGAATCTCTGCCTTAATATTACCGAATGGAGAGATAGTGGAGGCGACCAAGAAAATGACTGAGGCATCTGTACTATATCAGGTGCCAATCATGGAACCAATTCCCACGATCTATATGAAGTGGGGAGATTGGCTCAGGAAGTGACCGTTGCTAGCTGGACTACGATTTTTTTAAATACAAACAGTTTTTAAATACAAACAGTTTTTAAAAACTGATACGAGCGTTCACTGCGAGAGGTGCTGATGGCCCACTAAGTCTTGGGTCTCCCACGCCTGGACCCTGATATTGTTTCTGAAGATTCGTTGGGCTAATACTACTAGCTCCAACTGTAGCATTTCCAACTTGAAGAGATGGAATACTCCCACCTGTAACGTTTCCAAAAAATGTACCACCAAAAGCGCTACCACCAGCATTTACGAAACTACCAAAACCATCTGGCATAGCAACTACGCCAGGAGTTACGTTTCCAAGCTTTGCAGCGGTAACAACAAGTGGAGATACTTCATTTGGATCATGAAATTGGATATTAGGTGCCGCAGCGGCCATATCAACTACACAGGCTATATCTAAACAGTTTGGTTCCGCATAAGCATCCACCGTACCAAGCATAAATAAAGAAAGTATGAGTATAGTTTTCATTTTACCCTCCCAGGTGAAATGCACACAAATGTAGTTGCATAGGCCATGCCGAGTGGCTAAGTAGTTGGCGAGCGTCTACTCTGTGGCACTTAGGCTGCCCAAGCTTTTGACGAGTGTCTAAAACTTAGACAATTTAAGGGAACCGCATAAAATTCCGATACGTTACCATGTACAAAGTAGCGTTCCTTGTAGCTGGATTGGCTATAGGCCTTTTCAGCGCAGTTTTCTATTTTTCGCACTCTACCGGCGATGCCCCAATAGTTACTCCTACAATAATGGAGGCTCAGCCCGCGGTAAGTGGCAAGCTCAGCGCTATCAGTAGCAAGCCAACCGGAAAGCCCGCAGAACAGCCTCGCCAAAAGAAGCTAAGAATCTCTTTAGCCTATTTGCTGAAGAACAAAGCCGAGATCGCGAAGCTAAACCCGGGCCTAAACCTAAATTCCCTAGACCCCGGAAGCGAGCAGTTTGAGAAAATTCGTCTCCCAAGCAATACCCACCTAATTGCACTGAAAGATGCTAATTGCGCCCCTTCCGCCTTGAATGGTATCGGCGCCGTGCAGAGTGGGCATTTAGAAGAAGCCACAGATCGCACCCGCTCTCCGAGCTTAGTGAGTTTTTCTACCGAGCAGGAAACCACCATTGGTGAACTTGGAAAAAATATTGAAGAGAATTCTTGTGTGCTCGGCGTGTTCGCCAATGGTTCAATAGATAGTGTGCGCCTCCCCGCGGGCACGAAAGATATAAGCGGTTTGATCCCTCAGGAATCGGCCGCTGCACTCCAGGTATTCGATTATCAAAATCTGATCAACCAAGGTAGATCCATGATTATCGAGAGCGCAAAAAATGGCGACCCTCAGCGTGTGCAGGTCTATATGGTGGGATCAACCTATGAACATGTTGGACTAGCCACAGGAGCAGATCCTACTCAAGCGGTGCCAGTGACAGGCCTGCCCGTGCCCTCCTATGCCGCACAAATTTATGCCTTGCCTATGCCACAAGGCGATCCATCCGAGCAAATTGCAAACCTCAATAATAGTATTATCTATGCCATCTCTAATGGAGCCAATTTCATTTTAGTGCCCTTCATTGACCCAAGTGCCATTGCGCCTTCCACTCAATACGCCCTCGCCCACAATGCAAAAGTGGTGATCGTGCCGCCAGATGCAAGCATCCCGGCCGGACGAACACCAGCGAGCGTGCCTTGATAATTCTATTATTGCTCATCCTAAATTTGAGTAGCGCAATCGCTGCAGATGCTCCAGCAAGCGGTCAAATAATGGTGCTTGCGAGCGATGATACTGATGTGCGCTATTCCAATCTCGGAAAATATATTTATTCTACCTTTCAAGGCGTGCACCCGGAGATGCCCTTTTCTGCTGCTGTGGGCTTTGTGCCTCTCGGCCCAGGCCGCAATGGCGGACGTGACGATCCAGCGAACTGGAATAATCTCGGCACCGTTATACCCGTGCAATCCTCTGCCACCGCTATTAATAATTATTTAATCAGTAGTTTCGAAAAGCCAGGAAATGCTGTTTTGATGATGACCGATCATGGTCTAGGGGATATAAATCCACTGAATACCGGTGTTTCTATTGCGGGTACAAATAATAATCATTTTACAAATGAAAACCTAAGAACCATTATCAATGCGCAAGCTCGTCCCGATAGGTATATTAGAGTGGTTGGAGTGCAATGCTATTCCGGTGGTAGCTTAAACGCCTTGTTCGACACGAAAATAAGAAATGTGTGTGGGGCAGCTAGCACGAACTGGCTGGAATCCAATCAATCCTTTGATGATATGAGTGCCTATGGCAAAGCCTTCCTCAATGAAATTCGCCATCGAGATTTTAGCCAAGTAAGTGCGAAACCCTCGCTCCTAGAAGCTCATATTGCGGGCCTGCTTCGTGATCCAATGAATGGTGGTTTGGCGCAAAGTAGCTCTCTTGCCTTTGTTGATTATGTTTTACGAGAAGGTGCCTATAGTCCCTCTTATATTGCAGAGGCAACTGCTGCATCACAAGCGGCCCAGGGTAGCGGCACTTCCTTGAGGGAAAGTAATGCTATTAATAGCAACGATAAAGATCGGAAAGAAATGAAGGAAGTGGCGGCAGATTTCGAACAAAACGAAGAACCCATTCCGATACCGCTCATCCCCACAGAAACCGGCGATTGCCACTATGCTAATATTTCAGAACGGCAATCAGGACTCGGCTTTATGGAAGATATGATTCACTTCCTCGGCACTCCGAAAAAATATCATGCCGGGCTCTTAAGCTCTGCAGAGCTAGCTGCCCTGCCAAAAAGTCTACAAGATGCCTATACCGGCCTACTCCGCAATCCGGAGCTTAAAGCTGCCCTTCGCCGCGGACCAAACCCGGAAGCAGAAAAAATCGAGAATGAATACCTCGCTAAAAAGAAGCACTACGATGAGCAGATTGAAATGGCAATGAGGCCGCCCGTGAACGACGCCGTGCTCGCTTCCCTCAGAGCGAATAAAAATCGCGATGAAGCGGCCCTCGAGGCGCGTCTCCAAGTGGCAGTAAAGCCGGATGCTCTACTATTTAATTTTAATCGTCTGGTGCAAAATCTAAGAAGAGTAACTCACTTTCTAGGTAGCAATGCAGTGAGCTCAGAGCAGAAAGCGAAATTTGCTGATTTGCTAAACTGTGAAATGCAGCCGCTATGAAACTTCTTTTTCTTTTAAGCCTACTCTTACTGCCTAGTATTTCCCAAGCCACTCGTATTGAGCAATGTGGCGAGTGGATATTTGAAGGTCGAATCAGATTCGCAGCCAATCAATGGTCGTTTTATCTGGATGAAAATTCGGATAATCAAATTCGCCTACTCTTACCGAAAAATGCTCTGCTCACGCCAGACCTAAACAATCTAAAATTAGTAGCCACCATCGAAATCTCAAGAGCTTGCGAAGCGAGCGAGTGCAATGCTCAGTTGGTAAAAATCGTAAGAGTGTTGGGCCTCTATGAAAAACCAAGAGTCGCGATTCGACCAGGTAACTCAAAGCCGATCAAGCTCAAGCCCTGTATTTGACCAAACTTCAAAGCCCAAGCTATTCTAGCTCCTATGAAAACATTATTTTTTGCGTTCGCGCTATTTTCCTTGAGTAAATTAGCCCTTGCCGGCAACCAAGCATTTTCCTGCGCCTGGCATGAAAATACGATACTCGCTTCAGATGGTTCCATAATCGGCCATAATTTCGAGCCCGTATTTATCCGAAAAACATACGCTTTATTCGCCTATGCGGATGCGAAAAGCGTTTCCTTGCAAAATGCCTTCAATATCACTGAGCCGAGTTATAATGGTTTTGTGGGCTGCGATCCAACTTTGGAAAAGGCGGGCAGCACTTGCTATACCTATGAAAGCAACGGATTTGCTCCACCCTACCAGCGCTTCTATATTCAAGTGAGCAATGGCCTGCTAGACGCAGAAAAAACAGGCACACTCACCATTTTGAACTATGCAAATGGGCCTGCGGAATCGCTAGTGGAAGATAACTATACTTGCGAAAAGTAGCTTAGCGAACTGCGCAATCGGCAGTGCCGTTTAGATTCTTGCGCTGTCCATTATCCATCAAACAGCTGAACTGAGAATCAATGTGCAAGCTCGTTTGATTGTCCTTCACAGTATAGCTCTCTAAGTGGCAAAGCACTGGATTTGAACCTGCAGGACCATCGCCATCGGATTCCATCGCGGGATCAGAGGATTGCAGACAAGCCCAAACGGCGGCGGGTTGTGGCAAAGCGTGCGCTGAAGTGGAAACAAATAGTGCAGCTAAGATGCTTAGAGAAAATAAACTTTTCATAGGGGCATTTCCTTTGCTCAATCAGTAAACTTGACGCGACTATAACGCAAATAGAGCCAATTACCAAGTAGGCGCCGAAATCCTAACACAATAGGAATAATAGCCAATAATTTCGGCTTCCTCGCTTTGTGCGCCAGGGCTCGCAATGCTAGGATTTCGAGATGACGGAACTCGAAAAACAAGCGCTCGAAATGCGGGATCAACTCCATCGAGTTTCGCCTTCGTTTTGTCTCGCGAAGTGGACGCAAGTAACCCTGCATCTTCATTCCGGCTTAACCCACTCTTGCCATCACCCTGTGCCCCATAAAATCCCTTTAGAGGAACTAAAAGGAAATCCAAGCGCGCTCCACAATACAAAGCATAAAATTGAACGTCGAAAACAGATGCTCGCGGGAGAACGCCCGAGTGAATGTGATTTTTGCTGGAAGATTGAAGATACGGGCCCAAATCAGATCAGCGATCGCTATCTCAAATCTCTCGATTCATGGTCGAAACCCCATTTAGACAGATACAGCCAAAAACATTTGGCGGATAACCCCAACCCTAGTTCGGTTGAAGTAAGCTTCAGCAGCAAATGCAATTTTAAATGCGCCTATTGCGCTCCAGATATTTCCTCGAAGTGGATGGAAGAAACCCTGGAGTTTGGCGCCTACCCCACCCATCCTAGCTTCAATAATTTACATTATTTTCAAGTCACGGATAGATTGCCCATCCCCGAAAATCAGGCAAACCCCTATGTGGAAGCCTTTTGGCAGTGGTGGCCTGAGCTGGCAAAAGAATTAAAAGTATTTCGCATCACGGGCGGCGAGCCGCTATTATCTCCGAACACATTTCGTGTGCTAGAAGAATTATTAAAAACTCCGCGACCAGAACTTTCCTTGGCCGTAAATAGTAATCTCGGTGTGCCAAAAGTGCTCGTGCAAAAGTTTTCCACTCTCTTACAGAAGTTGGAGCCCGGCATAAATACGAAAGATTTTACCCTTTTCACGAGCCTGGATAGTTGGGGCAAGCAAGCGGAATATATTCGCACTGGCCTTAAGATGGATCTTTTCCTCGAAAACCTCCACCATCTCCTAGAAACGCTACCCGAGCTGCCCATTGTGATAATGTGCACCTTCAATGCACTCAGCGTAGTGGGCCTCGATAGGATGATCGATGAGGTGGCAGAACTCAAAGCTCGATTTAACAATCGCGTTTCTTTAGATATTCCATTTTTGCGCTATCCCACATTTTTTAGCGCCAATATTCTCCCCCCCGAATTTCATTCCATGCTGGAAAATTCTTTAAGACGCATGCGATCCATGCCCATCTTCTGGGATCACGAGAAGCTAAAAATGCAGCGCACCCTGGAATGGATGAAAACTCCCCTTGACCCGCAAACCCTCACCAATGAGCGAGAAGATTTTTATATCTACTTTTCGGAATTTGATCGGCGCCGAGGCACTTCATTTTTGAATACTTTTCCGGAGATGGAATCCTTTTGGAAACTCTGTGAGAGCGCGCATCAAAACACGGAGCGTCCACCCTGGACCTAATTTTCTTACTCTAGATAGACATCCCTACCTGAAATCCGTAGAATAATCCCATGCAGAAGCTATGGCTTTCTTTGCCCGCAAGCCAAAGAAAGTTCCTCATTCACTATACGCCGCCGGCCATTGGGAAAATCCCCTATCGCCTTGCGCTTCATTATTTGCGCCGCAAACTTCGCAAAGAACTAGGCAATAGAATGATGGCCTTATGGCCGAGGCATAGCTTTGTGCTGAAATCCTTTACACCCTTTGTGAGTGATCTGGATACGAGTCTGTTAGTGAGAGAAAACTTCACCCACCAAGACCAAGCGAAAACTAAAGAAGTGATTCTTGAAGTGAGAAAATTTTTTCCATTTCTTTCGGAAATCAATTTCTATCGTGAAAATGAAGTGCCTGAGTTGATGGGCTGCATGAATCCCTTCGAACTTGAGCGGGATCCAATCTTGGCTGCGAAGTTTGCCAGAGCGAATCCAATCCTTTCCGTAGAAACTCTTGCCGCAGTTTTCCTCTTTCGGATGCTGGATAGCGATTGGAAAAATCTCCTCTCGAATCCGCAAACTAGAGCCAAGAAATGGCGCCAGCACTTCCGCTCGATTGCCAAAACATTAAAATTAAACCCTTCGAAGAAAAAAGAGCTTTTCGAGATTGAAATTAATTTACCAAATATTATTGATTTAATATTAAATCTAGGCGCTTTTTCGAATGATAGGAAAGCGTTGTATAGGCAGGATCTCCTCAATTATTTTTCCTTGCGACAAAA
>CAIPTA010000057.1 GCA_903867855.1 Oligoflexia bacterium
AAAAAGATATTTTTGATGAAGCAGATATGGATAGCTTTGGAGAAGTTGGCAATCAACTTTGCGGTATTCTCGATCGCGCTTTTCGCACTCTCACCAGTAAAAACATTCATCTGCGAATGGATTTCGAAAAGAAGGTAATTGGGGATGAAGGTATTGTAGGCGAAAGCTTTTCTAATAAAGAAGAATATGTGGTGCTTTTATCCACTATCACCGTGCCAAAACATAGTTCCCAAAAAATGACCCTGCTGCTACCTCGCTCCTTATATGAGGTATTGCTGAATCTCGAAATTCAACTAGAGGGAATAGTTCCAAAAATTATCTATATGTATACTTGGAACGAACAGCTCGGCGAAGAACTGCAGCGTAAGATAAATTCTCGCTACGCCAAATTAATTCTCGTTCACGAACCGGAGAAACTTTTCACCGTAGCGGATAATCCAAATGTGGTGGGGGTGGCCATGGACCTCAAATCCATCCAATTTCCGCTCAACCTGCAAGATTCTATTTTCATGAAGCGAATCGGCGCGCAGAAGAACTTGGCTAAAGTGCCCTTCTTTTTCAGCTATGATCAGTCTACAGAAGAAGGGGTAAAGACCCTGAAGAGCCTCGGATTGCTCGCCGCTTCCACTCAGAGCCTCGCCGAAAGCTTTCCGCAATGGGCACAGGCCTACCTACAAGATCCGTCTAAGACCTAATATGGTGGATATCGTACTTTACCAATTTTTTGTGCAGATTTGATCTGTCTAATTCTAGGAGCCTAGCTAGCTCGCTAATGTTGCCGCCTACAGTATGATAGGCCGAAGTAAGTAATTGCCGTTCCGCTTCTTCCATACTCGTGCGAAAGCGTGTTGCCATATCGATATCCGCATTACCGCGTACCTTAATGTGGCCGACAATCCTATTCAAGGTAGTGGGAGGAAGGTCCGCAATGGAAATAGAGTTTTTATCTCCAGCCATCGCCAAACAAGCTAAAACTAGGTTTTTCAATTCTCGAATATTTCCGGGCCACGAGTAGGATTGCAGTAAGGAGAGCAGATCCTCCTCGATTTTTTTTCCATCTAAGAAATTGGCCAAGAGCTCTGGAATGTCTTCCCTGCGATCTCGCAATGGGGGTAGCGCCAATTGAATCACATTGATGCGAAAATAAAGATCCTGCTTAAATTTCTTCTGTTCCACTAATCTTTCAAGCGATTGATTGGCGGCAGAGATTAAACGAAAATCAATACTGATAGTTTTCTTCCCTCCTACTCTGCGAATCTCACGTTCCTGAATCGCCCGCAAAAGCTTGTTCTGCATATCTAAAGATAGGTTGCTAATTTCATCTAGGAATAAGGTGCCGCCATTGGCCTGTTCAAAAATCCCTATCCGCTGTTCATCGGCCCCGGTAAAAGCCCCACGCTCATGACCAAAGAAGGTTGACTCTGCCATTGATTCAGGAATTGCTCCACAATCTAACGCTACAAACGCAGACGTAGGATCCCGGCCTCGCAAATGAAGATTTCTGGCCACCAACTCTTTCCCGGATCCCGTTTCCGCTTCAATTAAAATGGGCACCTGGCTCGGTGCGAGCTTTTCGATACTTTCGCGCAGTGAAACGATCGCCGCCGAGTTACCAAAGAGCTTATATTGATTCAATTCATTCGCTGAACTTACTCTGAGACGATTCTCCATCTCGCGCCATCTGCTTCGCTCCACGGATCTATTCATGGCAAAGAGAAACTCCTCTTGCGAAAATCCTTTCGGGAGATAGTCGTTAGCCCCTAAGCGCATGGCCTTTTGCACCGACTCGAAGCTAGCCGTGCTACTCATTACCACCACATCTGTGCGCGATCCCTGGCGCCTAAGCTCCTCCAATAATCGAAAACCGCCATCTCGCCCTTCACGTAAAGCAAGGTCGAGGAAAAGAAGATGAAAATCAAATTTGGAAATAAGCTTTTTCGCTTCAGTGATATCACCCGCTACATGGAGCCGAATCTCGCCTGGCGAATCCCAGCGCTGCAGTAGCTTCCGCACTAACTTTTCGAAAGTCGGATCATCTTCTACTAGCAGGATGGAAATTATGCTCATGAGAAATTGTAGCAAAATTCCTACATTTATTAAAATTTTATAGTTTTAAAACCACAAATAATCGAACACCAGCCCCCTGACACGCTAAAAAAATTAAATAGAATAAATATCATAGTAACTTTACTTCAAGAATCGAGGACTGTTTGAGCCTGAATGAAATTCAAGCGAGTTCCGCAGATTCCTGAAAGAAGTAATACCATGTTATAGCGTGATGGGTAGGGATTGATCCTCGTGCATCCGGTGCT
>CAIPTA010000058.1 GCA_903867855.1 Oligoflexia bacterium
AACACTGCATTGTTTCCGTTCGCCAATTGGCCTCTTTTTGTCTCCAGAGTTCCTGGCTGAGCGACAATTCTAGTTGCTGAATGGTGAGGTCTTTTTCAGCAACAAGCCGGCCAGCAAGATCGGCAGAATTTCTAGCAGCCTCCAAATACTCTAAGGCATCTTCATCGAGGCGGTTCTCATCGAATTTTAGCCTCTCGCGTATCTTCTCCCGAGAACCACGCAGCGAAAGGCCAAAAGTGAAAAAACCGATGGCCACAAAAACCAAGGCTACTAGATTGAATAAATCATTTGATGCATCGAGCGCTGTAGAAAAATGAGACCACTCGCTACCCAAAACAATTCCGAGTGAAGGCAATGTGGTAGTAGCACCAAAGGCATCGCTACTTTCTAAATTTCGAAACGAACTCACCTGTGCACTGCCGCGACCCTGACCAAGAACTAGTAAGGCATCCGCAAGAGGCTTTAAATTTGAGGCCTCCACCCCAATGAAGCGCGCTTCAGAGTGGTACAAAATCTGCGCATTCTTCAAGGCAATCCAGTGCGCAGTACTATCCGCAGTTCTCAAGAAACTAAAGAAGCTTTCGAGATCGAAGATACCAATTGCCACTTCATTCGATTTCTTGGCACTTTGTAATAGTAAATAATGTTTATCGCCAATAGTGGCGAGCGATAAATGATCAGAATTCTTCAGCGCCTTTTGTGCAACGGATAGCAATTCATCATCGATAAAAAAATCTGGAGCGCGCACTTTGTGTTCTGCTGAAACAATAAACTTCGGTGCACCCGAGGAGAGCAGGGCATTATCCACTGACTCATGTTTATGTGATCGGTGCAGCGATTCTTGAATCAGCTCCTCCGCCTGACGCGCTTGTTTTTCTAGACGCTCGGAAGCTACCTTATTCCCCCTGAGCAATACTTCACCAAAGCGGTTCTCTATTTGAAGCAGATTCTCCCCACGCTCGTGATGAGTGGCCAACGTTAAAAACGCTCCCCCTGCCACAAAAACAGCTCCGACTAAGAATAAAGACCACCGCAAACGTGTATCCTCCATTTCTTATTCCACTCCAGAAGCGATTATTATACAAGGGCTCCATGCAGAATCTCGCTCAATTCGACTGTGAAGCCTTGGTAATTGGCACCGGACTAGCTGGCCTAAATTTCGCGCTCGAATTCAGCCAGCAGAACCCCACGGCGAGGGTTTGGATCGTCACAAAATCCACTAATCCGAGTGACGGCGCCACACTTTGGGCTCAAGGCGGAATAGCCGCTGTGTTCGGTGACGACGATAATCCTGATCTTCACATTGCCGATACGCTCCGCACTGGTGGCGGACTTTCCAATCCAAACGTTGTGAATTTTGTGATTCGCGAGGGTAGAGAGAGAGTTCAAGAGATGATCGCGCGCGGGGTGCCCTTCTCCAAACGATCCGACAATCAAAACGAGTACGACTTTACTCGTGAAGGTGGTCACTCCCGGCGCAGAGTGCTCCATGTGGCTGATCACACTGGTAGAGCCATTAGCGAAACTCTGGTGGAAAAGATTCAGGCCAATCCGCGAATTAAAATTTTAACAAATACAATCGCCGTTGATTTAGTTTCAGATCAAAAGATCTTGCGAAAAAAATCTCTAGTAAATGCCACTTGTTTAGGCGCCTACCTCTTGGACATTGAAAAAAACAAGGTATACCCAGTGCGGGCTGCGGTCACCCTTTTAGCCACTGGTGGCGCCGGCAAAGTTTATAAATATACGTCCAATCCTGATACCAATAATGGTGATGGTCTCGCCATGGCCCACCGAATTGGCGCCGTTATCGCCAACATGGAGTTCATCCAATTTCACCCCACTTGCCTCTTCCATCCGCAAGCGAAGAGCGCTCTGCTCAGTGAGGCGCTCCGAGGTGAGGGTGCTTTTCTGCTTAATAGCGCAGGGGAACGCTTCATGGAAAAATATCATCCGGATATGGAGCTAGCTCCAAGGGATATTGTTTCCCTCTCCATCGATAAGGAAATGAAACGGCGTGGAGATGAATGCGTTTACTTAGATATCTCTCACAAAGGGGAAGCCTTTATTAAAGAACATTTCCCTCACAACTATGAGAACTGCCTTAAATTTGGTTTTGATCTCACTAAGGAAGCCGTGCCGGTGGTGCCAGCTGCTCACTATACTTGCGGCGGCGTGCTTAGCGATGAATCGGGTCACACGAATATTCGAGCGCTCTTTGTGGCAGGCGAGGTGGCTCATACGGGTCTGCACGGAGCCAATCGTTTGGCCTCCAATTCTCTGCTAGAAGCGGCCGTATTTTCATGGCGTGCGGCCAAGGCGGCAACGGAAGAATTGCCGCTGCTGAAAGAGCTCCAAGAGCCGAGTATTCCGGCCTGGGATCATGGCTTCGCTAAAGAAGAAGAAGAAGAAGTAATCGTTTCCCACAATTGGGATGAGGTGCGAACGCTCATGTGGAACTATGTGGGCATTGTGCGATCCAATCGTCGCCTCGAGTACGCCGCGCGAAGAATCGCCATGCTCAAACAAGAAGTAAATCAATGCTATTGGGAAAGAAAACTAAGTAAGAATCTCGTAGAGCTTCGCAATCTAGTAACTGTGGCCGATCTGATCGTAAAGTGCTCTGAACAACGAAAAGAAAGTCGCGGCCTGCACCAAAATATTGATTATCCTGAAACCAACAATGAACTTTTTCTAAAAGATAGTTTGGTCTAAGGATTAAAAACAGATCGCACAGCATCGACTGTTAATAATTGCGGTAAAATCTGAGGATCTTTTTTGCCTCGCGGATAAGCGAGATAAACAGGTACGCCAGCGCGACCCACCTTTTCTAGTGCGGCGGTGATCGCCGGATCTTTATTCGTCCAGTCCGCTCGAAAAAGTTTTACCTTCGCCGAATGCAGTAAATCACGAATTTCCGGACGGCCCAAAACCAAGCGCTCGTTTACTTGGCAAGTCAAACACCAGGCAGCCGTAAAATCGATAAATACTGGCTCGCCTGCAGTAAGTTCAGATTCCACTGCTGCCGTAGAATACGGCTTCCATTCACTCGATGCTTCCTGTGAGGCACTCGTTTGAAATTTTGGCGCAAAATAGAAAACACTCAGAAGTACGCCAATCAAACAAAGCAAAGCCATCAAATTTCGCAGCAATGATTTTGAAAATGTGCGCAGCACCAAAACCAATAAGCTCAAAAGAAATAAGGCAAGTAACAAAAGGAAACTGCTTGCTGTGCCACTTTGTTGAGCAAATACCCATAAGAGCCAAATCACAGTGAGAAACATTGGAAACGCGAAAAATTCTTTCAAGCGAACCATCCATAATCCGGGCTTGGGCAGAAGAGTTAGCGCCTTTGGCGAAAACGAAAGCAGCAGATAGGGAATTGCTAAACCAAGACCGAGAAAAGTAAAAATCAGAAAGTTTTCTATAATCGGGGCCGTTAGCGCAAAGCCTATTGCTGTGCCCATAAAGGGAGCAGAACAAGGGCTCGCCACCACCACCGCCAAAATGCCCGTAAAGAAATCGCCCCAAACACCTTCCTTATTGGCCAGCCCAGAGCCAACCCCCATGAGACCACTACCAAACTCAAAGCTCCCCAAGAAATTAAGCCCAATCATGAAGAAGAGTAAGGCTAGGGACGCTACAAATCCCGGAGACTGAAGTTGAAAGCCCCAGCCCAAGCCCTGGCCGGTATTTTTCGCAATCACTAAGAGGAGCGCGAGAATCCAAAAAGAAAATAATACTCCGAACGCGTAAAATAATCCGTGGCGCCGCATGCTGGCGATCGAAGTGGATCGAGCATTGGTCACCGCCAAAATCTTCATACTGAGCACAGGAAAAACACAGGGCATAAAATTTAAGATCAAGCCGCCAAGAAACGCGAATAGCAGCTCAATCCAAATGGATTCATTGGGCGCAGCGTGGCCTTCAGAAATGGAAGAAGCTACTGAATATACTTCTGAGGTATTTTTTTGTTTAGCTACGAGTAATCCTCTCAAGGTGGATAGCTTCTGATCCATCCCCTGAGCCTTCGTCAGCTGCAACGTGCTTCCAGCTTCGCCAACCGTGAGCACCTGCTCGCTCAAGCCCGCAACAGAAGGTTCGTCCAAAGGGAAAAATTCCACTCGGGCATCAGAAAACTTTTGCGGTAAACTAAGATAAATCTTGTCGCCTCTTATTTCTGAAGTAACAGGAATTAATTTCGGCGTGTGACTTCGAGCAGAGTCGAACGCGATTTTCCATGAATTGGGCAGTGGATCCGTATTGGATATCGGTAAATCTAAAACTAGCTTTGCTTTTCCAGGAATACATTCCTGGCGACAAACCAGCCAACTCACATTTGCTTCAATCGCAATATTCTTTTTTTCTCCCAAATTTGCTGGAGCGCTAATTTCCGTGAGCAAGAGCACATCACCATCGAAACCATAATTTACGAGAGGCGGAGCTTCTATCCGCTCTGGAATAGGCCAAAGAATTTTACCTGCCGTAAATTCACTTGGAAGTTCCCATAGAATTTTTGTGGGTAAACCGGAATCACCCGGATTTTCCCAGTACACATGCCACTCTTTTTCGAGCTGAAGGCGCACTGCTAACCAAAACTTTTTTCCAGGCTGTATGCTTTGATTTTCGGAAATTAGCTCAGCATCGAGATGAGGCGAGTGAACGATATTCGCCCTCACTTCCGTTGAGAAAATAACGCACCAGCAAATAAGGAACAGCCGAAGAACTTTCATCCTTTGAGAATCCTATCTGCGCCAGGAAAAGTCTACACTTAGCTTGGTGTCACCTTGGCCTAGGGGCCACTCTGCACCTCTAATCGAGATTCCCCCCAAAATGATAAGCCGCACAATTTCAATCACTTATAGGCGTCGGAAACCTAAGTAATGGCCTGCCTTGGATGGTAAGCAACTTGCAAGAAGGCAGAATAGAGGACAATCGTTCAGGAGAACCCACGTGCTTTTTGGTTGGAAACGAAATCAGCAAAAGGAGAAGAAAACAGAAAGGCTTCTGCAAAAGGAACATTTCTGTGAAGGCTCTATTGGTGATCTCCTCATCGAATTTATGGGTGTTTCCTTAAGCCCTGTTTTTCACCGCCTCAACTTTTCCATTCGTTCAGGGAGCTGGGTTATCCTTTTTGGCCCTGAAGATTTCTACAAAGCGCTATTTTGCGATTTATGCTTTAGCTATATCAAACCTGATATTGGCAAAGTGGAGCCCGTGCTTCGAGGCAGTGATGTGAGCTTTTTAGGTAGACCCAATTCCACCTATGGGAAAACGCTCATTGATCACCTCAATTGCGGCGTGAAAATCCGCTCGCGAGAAAAAATGGAAATTGTGGTGAGAAATGTATTTGGACCCAAATTAAATTCTTTCATCGCCAAAGAGAGCTCTCTCGTTTTTGCTCAAGGCAAAAAAGTTTCAGAATTGCCTTTGAATGAAAGAGATTATTTGGAGATCGCCGAAGCAAATTTACTTTTGCAAAGACGCAAAGCCGCTATCATCGACACAAGTTCAAAATTTTACCAAACCGCCTTGCAACAAGGCTTTCGACACTCAAAGTTATTTTTAGAATCGAAGAAATCCTTGATCTGGATTGTCGGGGAAGATATTCCCATGAAGGACGATCACTCGCCCTGGAGGCTTTATCCCGAAGTGGAGAAGTCTAGCCTTTATTTTTCCGCTGAATCTCCAGCAGGTTACATAAACTAAAAAACTTTAATCCACGCTGTTCAATCGCCGCGCGTGCGCCTTCATTTCGATCTACTACGGTTAGCACTGCCACAGGCCTAAATCCCGATTCCAATAAACGATCTACCGCCTTGATCGCTGATCCACCCGTGGTGGCAACGTCTTCTAAAACTACTAACTCTGCGCCTTTTGGAAAAGTCTTCGCTCCTTCAACCCAAGCGAGAGTTCCGTGATCTTTGGCCTGCTTTCGCACCAAAAAAGCAGCAACATTTTTGCCATTAGCAAACGCCGCCAAACTAACAGCTGTAGCGAGTGGATCTGCACCCAAGGTGAGCCCCCCCACCGCATGAGGCCAAAGATTATTTTCTTCGAGCACGGATACGGCGAGCGCACCGATTAGAAATGCGCCCTCAGGATTTAAAGCCGTTTCTTTTACATCAAGATAAAAAGAACTTTTCGCACCTGAGGCTAGTGTAAAGTCGCCCTCTCGGTAGCTTCTTTCTCGGATGATTTGGAGGAGCCTTTCTTTGACTTCGTGATTCGCTTCTTTTGAACCGTTGTTTGCATCCATTGCTTCAGCTCCCGATATACACGTTCACGCTTTGTCTCATTAAAGATTTCGTGAAAGAAACCATGAAAAACCTTTTTGGTCACGAGCCCTGGATTGGCATCGAACAAGCGGGCCGTAAATTTTTCTGCCGCCGCCGTGCTTACCACTTTATCTTTTCCAGCTAACATCACAAAAAGTGGAACAGATAAACGATCTACAGTTTTTGGTAGCGATTTAATCGCGGCAGTGAGCGCCACATAGAATCCAGGTGTCGCCCAGCTATGGACCAATGGATCTGCCTTGTGTAAACGAACCACCTCTTCATCATGAGAAAGTTGTTCGCTCTTAATTCCACTCGGCATCTGCAACGAACGAAAAAATTCCGGCACACGTTTAGCCAAACTCGATTCCACTAAAGTTTTTAAGCCAGGCAATAATCCAAACGCAGGAGCAGAAAGAATGAGACCAGATATTTTTACCGAAAGCGGCGGGGCCTTTCGTTGCGATAGATAGAGATAGGAAATCAAGCCCCCCAAAGAATGGCCGAACATGAAGCAAGGAATATCCTTCTTCAGTTCTCCGCCACTCTCCAAGCGCACCAACCACGCATCTAGATCGTGATAGTAATCACTAAATTCGTTTACGTGGCCACGAACGCCATTCGATCTGCCGTGGCCGCGCAAATCAATACGATGAACATCGTATCCCCATCCATTTAACTGTTCGGCAAACTCTCGATATCGCCCCGAGTGTTCGCCCAAACCGTGAACCAGCAAAATAGATCCAATCGACCGATTGGCCAAGTTACTTTCACCATAAATGAGAGTGCCATCTTCGCTCTTACAAATCATGGAGCGATATACTTATCGATTGCTGCTTTCGCTTCGGCATTTAAATTATTAAAGCGAAAACTAAAGCCACGCCCATCTTCCAAAACTCGCACGATAGTACCTTCGCAAGTAAAGCCAGGCACTTTGCTATGCGTGCTTACATTTAATTTTAACGAAGTTCCTACTGGAGCGGGTGCATGATCCATCAACACTTGCATACCGCCCACACTGATATCTCTACAGATTGCCCAGCCGATTTCCTTGCCATCTGTTAGCAAGATCTTTGCTTCGAATGGCTTTCTTGGGGCATCGCGCTTATCTTTCACCGCGGCTGTCTTCACCGATTTTGCGAGGTCTTCGGCCACGCTTCCAGAAGCCAAAAATTTCGTCCAGGCAGGAATACTCACCGCTTGCTGCCAATCAGAAAATCCTTTTTGCCACATATAGGTAGAAACGCCGATTCGACCCGCTTCAATTAATCCGAGTACTTCGCGATCGGAAATGGGTCCGTAATTGGATTCGTCCAAATGAACATACCAAGTTCGCAATTCTTCTTTTTGTTTTGGCGAAAGAGGGGGCGGTGCCACTTGAGTGCTCTTTTGAATCTCAGCAATTAAGCCAGCATCAGGCTCGGCGGGAAGCAGGGAGCGAAAATCACTTACTTCGTAAAGCCGCGCCCAACCGGATGAACCCTCGCGCCAGATATGATCAGCCAAACTAAGCTCTTTCGATTGAACCCGCTGAACAATTTCTTTCGCGCTCAAAGGACCGATGGGACGACTATTCACGACGATATACCATTTCAATCCGACGTCTTGGAGAAGCAAACTCAAAGTATTTTCCATTTTTCTAGTATGCGGGACTTGCTAGACTTTCAGCAAATTTTTCCCAATTTTTCAGGGGCGAAACGACACTGAATCTATTTTGGCCCCAATCAATTAGTTGATTGTTTTTATCCGAAAAGCTGATATAACAGCGGAATCTGAGCAGCCGCGCTAGCGTCTTTCTTGGCACAAGGGTTGCTCTGCGAACCCTAATGGCAGAAATTGCTCTGCGAACGTTCATCCCCTTAGGAGAGGAATTATTAGTATGCGTAAATTGAACAGTAAATCCCTACTTGTCGCAGGTCTTGCGGTGAGCTTATTTTCTTTGAGCGATTGGACGGCGCGCGCCGACTCGATCAATATTTCATCCCCCGATGCTGCATTCGGCCCCCAAGGTGGCGGCGGCGGACATGGTGGTGGTGGCCCAGCTCCCGGTGGTTTCGGTGGTGGTCAACAAGGTGGCGGCGGTAATCACGGCGGCGGTCCAGCTCCTGGCGGTTACGGTGGCGGCGATCATGGCGGTGGCGGTGACCACGGCGGCCCAGCTCCTGGCGGTTACGGCGGCGGCGATCATGGCGGTGGCGGTGACCACGGCGACAGTTGCTGTGCTGT
>CAIPTA010000059.1 GCA_903867855.1 Oligoflexia bacterium
ATTGGTCGCTGAGAATATATCTGTTTAAAATAAATTAACTCGAATACATGGCGAATTATTATTATGAAACTACACTTACCGATTGAGGCTGTGATCATAAAAACCCTGAATGTGTTTTGAAGTGCCTGGTATTTTTGTAAATCGGAAAAGCTGGATTTCAATCGGGCTATGAGCGGCGGCTCCTGCCCTTGTCGCTTACCCGCCCGGCCTGTTGCCTGCGCGTCCAACGCTGCAATCCTGCGGAATTGTCGTAGCCCTCGCCCTAAAGGGCGACGCTGAAGCTCCTTGCAAAAATAGCTTCATGCCGGCTCGCTACCCACTCAACAACGTAATTATTTGTAATATCCTGCAAAACGAGTCGCTAAGGGCGCGTAGCCGTTAGGCCTACGAATTATACGCCGGAACGGGACATAACTGAGAGAACGAAGTGGGAGGGGCTTCATTTGGACATTTAGGCTCTCGGACCGTTAATTTACTCTTACTACGATTACTGCCCTGACGCAGCTTGTTTGGTGATGCAATTTCGGTGATCATGAAGATCTTTCCAACAAATGATCTCAAGGAGCTCTGCTTTGACCCGCAAGACAAAAAAGACGAATCCCTATCTCGCTCGCCCTACGGATCTTGGCACTCTTTTCGGCGAAGAGTCGCCGCAGCGTTTCCTCGAGGAGCAATGGCCAACTAAGCCTCTAGTATTCCATCATCAGGAAAAGCTTGCCCCAGAGATCTGGCAGCTTCCTGCCTTGCAGTCCCTCGAGGCGGCACTGAGCATCGCAGCGCCAGACACCATTTTCGCTAATCTCCCAGATCGTGATGAGGAGTACAATCAAGTGCGGCTGATCAGCGCGGCCGACGTAAAAAAAGCCTTCGCTTGTAAGATGGGCATCTCGATGGAACCGGAGCTGGAGAAGATCGCCGAACTCATCTTTTGGCTACGTGGAATTCAGCGAGATCTGGGATTGGCACGGCAGACTTACGGTCGTTGCAATATTTACGCAATTCCTGATGGCGGTCGCACGGCTTGTCACTACGACCAAAATATCAACTTCGTGTGCCAGATTACCGGCGAGAAAACCTGGGAGCTTGCCCCGAATACTCATCTCAAAAATCCTATCACTCGCCACACTGCCGGCACTCCGCCTGATCGTTCTACAGCCGCCTATCTCGATAAGCCGCTTCCTCAGAAGATGCCCAGCAAAGGCAGGATCCGCGTTGTGCTGAAAGCCGGGTCGGTGCTCTATGTGCCGCGCGGGTATTGGCATCAGACGTCTGCCAAGGGAGAATCGATCTCGCTGAATTTCACCTACGATCAGCCGAGCTGGGCGCAGGTATTGTCGGAAGCGATTTGTAAACGCCTCATGAAGGATGAAAAGTGGCGCGCTGTTGCCTATGGTTTACGCCAAGGCGGGCCTCTTGGACAGCGAGCTGAAGCGGAGTTTGAGGAGCTGATGCGTAAGAGCGGTGAGACCTTGGGAAATATTAGTTTCGAAGATCTGGTTTAGCTGTTTACGCTTTCGGCAATACTGAGGGTCTCCATTTTGAATCTGAATTATTTTTTCGAAGTATCCATCATCGGCCTGATTCTAAGTGCCGATTCATTTTCTGCTGCAGTCGCAATGGGGCTCCGACCCTTTTCAAAAAAAGATGCTCTACGCTTCGCCTTTTCCTCGGGCAGTGCGGAAGCAATCGTGGCACTCATTGGGGCTTTGGCTGGGGCACAAATAATCAAACGTTTCGCTGCGATTGATCACTGGATAGCATTCGGTCTATTGGCCTCTGTAGCCACTCATATGGCCTATGAGGGAATTAGAGATTTACGTAGCAAAGAGGCGAAGGAAGAGAAATTAGATTTTCATAGTTTCACAAAAGTACTTATTGTTTCCTTTGCGACGAGTCTCGATGCGTTTGGCGTAGGGGTGGGCTTGGGGATTTCGAATAAGCCGCTCACTCCCTATATTATCTCGATCGGATTCTGGGCTTTTATTACGACAATGGCCGGATTACATCTCGCAAAGCGCCTTTCTCAAAAATTTGGCCCGATCATGAGCCTAGTTGGAGCAGTGGTACTTTGGATCATGGCGTTTCAAATGCTGAAAATGTGAAATGCTGTGAAGTAATGGAAGCTTTCGGCTAAGGGCTAATCGAGTTTAGCATATAAGTTCATAAATATATGAATTTACTATTAAAAATAACGTATTTACATTATTTTGAGAGTGGTCGATAATGTAAGTATGGATACGAACCAGAAGCTTTTAGAAGAGATCTTTACCGGATTTGGATCCCACCAGGCGCCACGTTTGTGGACCTATTTCAATTTAGTCACGTAGTTGTGAAGGTGATTGATCCCGAATCTGCACTTGTTAGTAAGGCAGTGAAGGCAACGCAGAAAAATAAGCAGCTCATTCAAGATGCCTTAGCATCTGGAGTGTTCATTAATTTGGCAAATAGGATTGTGGCTAATGGCGGCAGCCTAGAGGATTTTCTATGAATAACGACGAAATTTTAAAGAAAATTCAACGACGCGCACGCATGAACCAGCGCAATCGCCTTGATGCGCGATTTTTGAATACTATGGGGTTCTTGGTTGCTAAAGGTTTTTTGCATGTGAATTATGAGATTCAGCATTATCCCAATAAACGAATTTCTATTAAAGACGCTATTTGGGCCGGGCGCAACGTAGAGCCACGTATTTTAGAAGTTTTACCCGCCGCTATTTTGCGTCTAGACCGACATTTTGATTTCAATCCAAAGATTCATAAGGAATTGATATTGCCCTTGGCGCAATTGCGAAAAGGCGAAGCAGAGGGAAATGAATTTATGGGCATTCCCTACCAGAAATTAAAACAATGGCGAGATATCAAGCTCCAAGATCGCAGGACAAAAACACAAAAAGAAAAAAGAGTAATGAAGACATATCGGCTGAGGCCAGATGTAATTGCATATCTTGAAAAGATTGCAAAAGAACAAGGCCGCACAGTGACGGATTGTTTGGAGGCGCGGATCTTGGGATAGGGTATCGCTGCGAACAACAGCAGAGCCGGCATTCGCCTTCTCCTTGTCGCTATAGCTGCCGAATTTTTCGGCAGCTTGGGCGCAGAAAACTGAAAATTAATTAGATTTCAGTGGCTTATAAAAATGGAGTGAGAGCGCGACTGATTGAATTTGATATCTAAATCCGCAGAGGCAGTAAGGCGGGTGTGTTCGTATTAAAATTCCAGAGAGTCAGCTTTTCATTCAACGATGGTGCGATGGTTGATTCTTCTTGGTGATAGAGAGTTCCATCTTTGCCCGTGGCTGAAAATTGAATCGAAAATCCACGTTCACCTAAAATTGGTTTTAGCGCGAATCGTCCAGTAAATGGCTGCCCTTCGTGATTGATTCCTTCGCCTTCATATCGCCCGGCGATCTTTTTTAAGTTTTCAAAAATATCTTTCATGGCAGGCCCTCAACTTCTCGTTTTACTTTTTACATTTGAGAGAAAGTTTTGTCTCCCACATAAACAAAAACCTTCGAAGTTTCGAAGGTTTATTAACTCTTGAATATACAAAGTTGGTTGTGGGGGAAGGATTTCAGCTCCGGCATCCTGCCTGCGCCGCTTTCGCGCGCTCGGCCTCTGGCCTGTGCGTGCAAAAATCGCCTCATGCGATTTTTGTGAACCTAACGTCGCTTAAACTCGCTACCCACACTCCCAAAATCAAAAAACCGCCAACCCCTGTGGGATTGTCGGCTTTTTTGAGTTGGTTGCGGGGGCAGGATTTGAACCTACGACCTTTGGGTTATGAGCCCAACGAGCTACCGGACTGCTCCACCCCGCGTCAATTTTGTAGTTGGAATAGATCATACTTCTTGGGGGGAAGTCAATTAGGAAGAAATTAGCGCCGCGTCATGTGCTAGCTTTCGCCCCATGGTGAATGAATCCATCACAGCCATTTTTCTAAACTTTGCCTTTCTGCTTGAGCTGAAGGGGGAGAATCCATTTAAGATTCGTGCCTTTCAAAATACAGCGCGGGTGCTGGAGGAGCAAACAGCTCCTGTAGAAGAATTAGTAACGAGCGGCGCGATTCGCTCGATCCCCGGCATTGGCAAGGGTTCGCAAGGCATCATCGAAGAATTTGTGAAAACGGGCGCGGTGAAAGAGTTTGACGTGCTGGTGGCAGAATTTCCCGAAGGCATGCTCGACTTGCAAAAAGTGCGGGGATTAGGACCCAAAAAAATCAAGGCGCTCTATGAGGCGTTGAGTATTGGCAGTCTTGCGGAATTGGAATATGCCTGCGGCGAGAATCGTCTCCTCGATCTCAAGGGCTTTGGCAAAAAAACGCAGGACAATATTCTAAAAAGCATCAGCGAGCTTAAACTCAACCGTGGCAAGCTTCTGCTCCCTCAAGCAGTGTACGAGGCTTCTGTGATCACAGATAAGCTCTCGAAGCTTCCTGGAGTGCGTGGAGTGTATGTGGTGGGGGAGCTGCGTCGCTCTTGCGAGTTGATTGCTTCTCTCGATTTTTTGTTAGACATGGAATCAGAAAAAAATCCTCCGCTGCCGCACTTTGCGGAATATACCGAATTGCCAGTGCAGGTTACTTTTTCTCACGAGGCTGAATGCCTAGGCGATGAGATTGTGCGCCTCACCGGTACGGATGCTTTCGTGGCCGCCCTGCCCGAGGCGAAAAAATCCGCGAATGAAAAAGATTTTTTCGAAGCGCGGAAATTGCCCTTCGTATTTCCTGAGTTTCGGGAAGCAGCCTTGCCTGCTAAAATTCCAGAGCTGGTGGAAGAAAAGGATATTCGCGGTGTTTTCCATTTTCACACCACGGCGAGCGATGGCGCCAATTCTCTAGAGGAAATGCTGAGAGCTGCGAAGCGCTTAGGCTTTGAGTATGTGGGCGTCTCGGATCATTCGCAAACTGCAATATATGCCAATGGTTTGAAGGACGCTAACCTCCGCGTGCAACGCGCTGAGATTCGCACGCTTCAAGAAAAATTTCCCGAGATCAAAATTTTCCATGGCATTGAATCCGATATTTTGGCGGATGGCAGCCTCGATTATCCAGAAGAGATTCTCGCCAAATTTGATTTCGTGATCGCGAGTGTGCATAGCCAATTTAAAATGCCTCGGGAACAGATGACGGCGCGGATTTGTCGCGCGTTAGAGAATCCTCATACTACATGGCTTGGCCACGCCACGGGGCGCTTGCTGCTTGGTCGCTCTGGCTATGAGCTCGATATGGAGCAGGTGCTGAAAACAGCCGAGAAATGTGGCAAGGCCATTGAGCTGAATGCGAATCCGCATCGTCTCGATTTAGATTGGCGCTGGCTACCGGACGCGAAACGCCGCGGGATCTCGATTGGTATTTTTCCTGATGCTCACAGTGCGCGGGGTATGGAAGATTTTCGCTATGGCGTGAAGATGGCCCAAAAGGGCGGGCTCACGAAGCAGGATGTCTCCAATACGAAATCGCTGAAGGAGATGAGCGACTGGCTCCAGAGGAGCAAGAGTGTTTAGTTTTTGGCGAGCCAGCCTAGTTACCCTTGTGGTGGGGCTTTTATTGAGTATGTGTGCCATGGGCGCTGTGAAACTATTCCTGCATTTCGGCTTCGAAATCGCCTGGGCCAAATCCTTGGCGGGAATCACGAGTGCTCTTCTTGTAATTATATTAGTGATTGCTCTAGAAAAGCGGATGAGCGGAAAAGCTTTTCTCGAATCGGCGAAGAGTTTAGGTTTTAAGTCGATCGCTAGAGATAAATGGACGATCGTGCTCCTTGGTTGTATCCCTCTGCTGGCTGCCTATGCTGTGCTAATTTTGGGAATGAAAAGATCCCCTGTATTGGTGCCACTTTTCCCCATGGTCTTGCTGAAATTTCTTCTCTCCCAAGGCATCGGAGAAGAAATCGTGTTTCGTGGATTCATATTCCAAAAATTGAGAGCAGGGCGATCTTTCTATTCTGCGGCTTTCTTAAGCGCAGTTTTATTTTCCGTAGTGCATTTAGCGAATTTCGTGCATGGCTTCTCTATGCAGCTCTTGGTGGGTGTGGCGATCTCCATGGCTTTTGCCTTCCTCCTTTCGTTCCCGATGGCAGCACTCTTCGAAGTTTGTGGATCGTCTATTCTCGGCCTCGCCGTTTGGCATGTGGTGATCGATTCCTTAAATTTTTTCCAAGATCTGTTAGGCGAGACTAGTCTGCCAATGGTGATTTACTTAAGTGGAGTGGCGCTTTCCGCCGCGCTAATGCTTTGGCTATGCCATAAGAAGCTCGCGCGATGAAAAAGGCGGAGAAGCTAGAAATCCTTCGCCAAAAAGCAAAACGCATCGGCGAGATTCTTGATCATGAGTTCCCGGAAGCCAAGTGTGCGCTCAACTACGAAACCCCGGAACAACTTCTCTTCGCCACCATTCTCTCTGCCCAGTGCACCGATGTGCGCGTGAACCTCACCACGCCGGCGCTTTTTGCGAAATACCCAAGTTCGAAAGAGATGGCGAAGGCAAAACTAAAGGATGTGGAAAAACTCATCCATTCCACCGGCTTTTATAAGAATAAGGCTTTGAGCCTTGTGGAATGCGCGAAAACGATCCAGGAAAAATATCCTGATGGCCTGCCGCGCACGATGGAGGAATTAACGGAGTTAAGGGGCGTGGGGCGGAAAACTGCGAATGTACTCCTGGGCGATGCCTTTGGCATCCAGCTCGGGATCGTGGTGGATACCCACGTGAAGCGTCTCACGAATTTGATTGGTCTCACCACGGAAGAAGATCCCGTAAAAATCGAGCAGGAGCTGATGAAGTTTGTGCCCCAGGAATGGTGGACGAAATTCTCCCATTGGCTCATCCTTCATGGTAGAAGCACCTGTATCGCAAGGCGCCCGAAATGCGAAACTTGCGCCATTTTAAAACACTGTGACTTTGGCAAAAAAGAGGTAATCCAATGAGCCGTTCCTTCGATCGTAGCGAAAAAGATCTCCGCCCCGTAACTTTTGAAGTGGGCGTGAACCGCTATGCGGAAGGAAGTTGCTTAGTGAGCTTCGGCTACACAAAAGTGCTCTGCACCGCCAGCGTGGAAAAAGGCGTGCCTTCTTTCATGAAGGGCAAAGGCGAAGGCTGGGTAACGGCTGAATACTCCATGCTCCCACGCTCCACCCATACCCGCATGAAGCGCGAGCGCGATAAAGTGGGCGGTCGCACGGCAGAAATTCAGCGCTTGATCGGTCGCGGGCTCCGCGCAGCGATTGATTTCAAAAAACTCGGCGAACAAACCATTCATATCGATTGCGATGTGCTGCAAGCGGATGGTGGCACTCGCACAGCCTCGCTCTCTGGCGCCTATGTGGCTCTTGCGATCGCTGTGCAAAAGATGGTGGCGAAAGGAGATCTTGCCGCAAGCCCGATCCTCGAATCCGTAGCCGCAGTGAGCGTGGGCATCTCCGGCGGCAAGCACTTGCTCGACCTCGACTATGTGGAAGATTCTAGCTGCGATGTGGACATGAATGTGATCATGACTGGTTCGGGCAAGTTTGTGGAAGTGCAAGGCACCGCCGAACAAAATCCCTTCGACCAAAAAGACTTGGACGCGATGCTGGGTCTTGCAAGCCATGGCATTCAAAAACTCACCGAGCTGCAAAAGCACGCGATCGAGCGCGGAGTAAAAGTTTAGTTTTTTGCTGGGGCGATCGAGAGGCAATCGTTGAGATAGTCTTTCACGAGCTCCGCTGTGCAGGCTAGCTTAGCCTGCAATACTTTATCCAAGGCATAAACGCTCTCGGCATGATCCAGCATGGTGAGAATTTTTTCGCGCAAACTAGCAAAGCGCACAGCATCGCCCTCGTTCAAGTCGAAATCTGCTCCGAATAGGGGCTTACTACAATTGGCGCTGCCTGCTCGCACGGTGAGCGCTTTCTTGGATTCCATGCTGGGATAGCTATCGATGGAAATATCGCCGCGGGAGAGATCCACTTCGTATTTCTCGCCTCGTCCATGAAAAACTACAAACTTCAGCTTGCTGCCATTTTTAGTGATCTTGGAATCGAAGCTGCCTTTGAAGGAAAAATCGAGGGAAAGCTCCGTTTTATCGAGGCAGTTCTGCTTGGAATCGATTGACGCGAAGCAGTTAAAACCAAAAAGAGCGACGAAACTGATCAGAATGAGAACTTTCATTTTACTATTTCCTTAGGTTTAGCTAAGAGTTTAACACATGTCGGGGCGTGGCGCAGCCTGGCTAGCGCATCTGCTTTGGGAGCAGAGGGTCGTGAGTTCGAATCTCGCCGCCCCGACCATCTATTTGTATCATTTGAGTGTGAAGCCCCCTCAACGCTTTTTTCGAAAAGAGAAAAGGGGGCCGATCGTTCTTCTCCTGAATTCTATTTCTAACGTGTAAAATGAGTGCTGCGATCAGCTCCATTTCTATTTATTTTAATTTAGGTGAATTCAGTTAAAATTGTAGCCGTGCACATAGCCGATTTTTCCAATTATTTTCATGATCTAGCGAGATTCAAGGGCCTAGATTTTTTCGGCTTTTATTTCATCGAGCTCTGTAAATATTTTCTCTCGGCTATCCTAATCTGGTTTCTTATCTACAAAGTTTTTTGGCCGTTCACAAAATCGAGACGCATCCAGAATAAAGATTTTTTATTCTCCGAAATCGCGCGCGAGATTTTTTTTTCGCTGAGTCACCTTTTGATAGCCGTCGCTATTCTCATTTATCCTATCAAAAAATATTATCTCCACACAGCCATCTACTATTCCACGAGTCAGCATGGCTACCTTTGGTTCTGCACTTCATTCTTTTTTCTGATTCTGCTGCACGAGAGTTTTTTTTATTGGTCGCACTATCTCTTGCACACTGATTTTATGTATCGAAGCATCCACTTCGTGCACCATAAATCGAAAAATCCTTCGCCATTTTCTAGTTATTGTTTGCATCCAGTGGAAAGTTTTCTACAGATCATTTGGCTCCTTCCCGTGCTGATATTAATTCCCATTCACTTCTATGTTTTAAGTGCATTTCTCGGAGCTGCGTTGCTGGTGGCTTTTGGCGGCCACCTAGGCGTGGAACTATATCCGAGATCCTTAACTCAATCGCGATGGGGAAAATACCTAGGGAGCGCCACTTATCACAATATTCATCATATTACCGAGGCGCATAACTTAGGGCTCTATTTCCGATTTTGGGATTTTTGGATGGGCACCGATCTCACTTATACTGGAAACTTACCGATTTCTCACGAGGCGCTTTCGAAGTGAAGAAAACTCTGTGGCTAAAAAATCGAAATTTCGATCTCAGTTTTTTTCATCTCTCCGGAATTCTTGGTCAGGCACTGCTCATCCCATTTTTGATCTGGGGGCCGAGCGTTCTCCCTACGATTTTTATTGCAGAAACAGCGCTCTGTGGTTGGACTCATAATTACCTCACATGGTCAATCCTAGGGCCCAAAGTGAGCCGGCGATACATTACGATGTTCCCTTTTTATCTTGTCGCACTCGGGTGTTTGGTTTTTATTGCCGTGATTCCCTTGGCGCGGGGAACGGAGCTCGCAAGCTGGGCACTATCGCTCTATTTCTATGTTTCTGTTTGGCATACCTACCGCCAAGATCACGGGATTTGTAAGGTCTATGATCAAGTTCAAATGCAACGATGGGAAGATACGAGCCTCGCAAAAGATAGGAAGTGGCTGAATATCTTTTTCGCGATGGCATCCCTAATAGTGCTCGTGAACTATTGCTCCGATCCGATCATTTTTCACATCGTGGCTTGGGATAAACAGGATTATTTCCGTTTTATTCATCCTTATATTTCCAAAAGCTTCTTTCCGATTTTCTTGGTTGCCACCGCGATCGCGGGAGTGATTGGCGTGAAACAAGCGATATGGGATCGCCATAGGAAGAATAAATTTATTCCCTGGCCGCAAATATCCCTAATTACAATTTCTACCTTAAGCTATTGGGTGCCGCTCTATATTTGCCGGGGCACAAATGTTCAGTTGCCCTTCGCCTACTTGGTACATGATTTTTATCATACAATTCAGTATTGGGGATTTGTGTGGCTCACGGAAGAAGTGCGCTCGAAGGAGCTGCTAAAATCCTGTGCTGAGCCGGAAATGGCTTTTCCCCAGCGATTTGCTGCTAGGGGCAATTGGAAGGGCTTTTTCGGTGCCGCCTTTGTATACGCCGCCTGCTTATTGTTTGTGTATAGACTCACTCCTCAGTACATCGGCTTAAGCTTTATCTTTCTAGTTTCCTTTTCGCACTATGTTCTGGATGGCTATTTGTGGAGACGCGATACAAATAAGCTTCTCCCTGCCGTGCTTCGCAAATTGTCGTTCGCATGAAT
This sequence comes from Oligoflexia bacterium, assembly GCA_903867855.1. Classification (GTDB taxonomy): domain Bacteria; phylum Bdellovibrionota; class UBA1018; order CAIPTA01; family CAIPTA01; genus CAIPTA01. Next base: position 10,318 of record CAIPTA010000059.1, read on the forward strand.
CTCTGGTTTTTATGGACATTCAATTGCCCATCATGTTCAAATTCATAGGTAAAACGAACAATCTTTGTAAGGGTGATTCGCTGTGAGTGAACAGAATTTCTACCGGAATGATATAGCCGTTGTGGCCTATTCCTGCGTTTTGCCCGGTGCGAGCAATCCCGAAACATTTTGGGAAAATTGTGTGTCGGCGAAAAATTTAATTCGCCCCATTTCAGATCGTAGACTCAAGAAATATTTAATCAGCAAAGTGAAAGATATCACCCAAGATCGAATCTATTCCACGCTTGCTTGTGAGATTGCCCAAACGGAATATGAAAAATTTGTTTCTCAGAATTTGCTGAAAGTGGAGGATGCAAATCGCCTATCCGCCTATACCTTCGAGGCGCTAAGGCAGCTGATGCCGCAAGTGAAGAGGAAGGCCAATCCAAGTAAAACAGATTTAATTCTTGGCTGCATGAATCCCGATGCAGACCATGAGATCAAGGTGATTCTGGATAGCAAAAAAGAACACCAAGAAGAGCTCACGAAGCGACTGCAAGTTTCCGAGAGCGAGAAGCAGCAGATTCGGGAGCTATTTGAATTACTCGTGGACGATATGGCTAAGGATCTCTGCGTGAGTGAGCATTCTTTTTTTGCGAGCCACCTCTTATCCCGCGCCAGCAAGAAATACGAATTGCTCGGAGAACATTTCCTCGTGGATGCGGCTTGCGCTTCGAGCCTTGCCTCGATCGATATTGGCATGCAGCGCTTGAAACTTGGGCAATCCGATCTTGTGATCGCAGGCGGAATTGAAAGTAATCTCGGCCATGGCGCCTATATGGTTTTCTCCAAGGTAGGAGCCTTAGCTTCCAAGGATTCCTTGCCCTTCGACAAAAATACCGATGGATTGGTGCAAGGGGAGGGGGCTGTGCTCTTTGCGCTGAAGCGTCTCGACGATGCCATACGCGATGGAGAAATAATTCACGGCGTGATTCGCTCCGTGGCTGGTAGCAGTGATGGCCGTTCCGCTTCTCTATTTCAACCAAATGCAAAAGGCCAAAGATTGGTCTATGAACGAGTCTATGGCAAACAAAACCAAATTGATTATTTAGAGGCCCATGGCACGGGCACGCCAGTGGGTGACAAAACAGAAATGGAAAGCATTTCAGAGTTTTTTGCGAATAAGAAATTGCCCGTAGGCAGTGTTAAATCCATTTTAGGGCACGCAAAGGGCGCAGCCGGTGGAGCAGGAATATTAAAATGTTTGCTCATCATTAAGCATAAGCTCATTCCGCCTTCTCCCTATGCGAAAGAGTCTATTTTTGCTTTGGCGGAAAATGGACCCTTTGTAAATAAAGAATCGATAGCGCTACAATCTGATTCCAGACTCCGACTCGGAGTAAATTCTTTTGGCTTTGGCGGCACAAATTACCACCTACTTTTAGAAGAATTTATGGGTAATACCACTTTATCTGAACCGAAAGCCATTCCCGCTCAAATCGTGGGTGAAGTGAATAGCTCCACAAGAAGCTTAACCGATTTCACTAGAGACGATTTTTTTGGGTTTAACCTGCCCTTTCGATTGCCGCCCACGAGTGTAAAGGCCACCGATAAAACTCAGCTCCTGGCCCTAATCACCAGCTGGGATTGCATCAAGGAGCTCGGCGATTTGTGGAATTTTATTCCCAAAGAAAAAGTGAATGTGGTGAGCGCCTGCACCTTATGCCTGGATCAGGTTTTCGAGCTCACGCATCGCCTTGTGTTTGAAATGATTAGCTCTGAGGCCGAGGCGAGATTTGAAAATAAGCAATTAACCGCCATCCTTCGCGACGATGTAGAAAAGAATCTAAAGCCGCACTATGCGCCCATCAATGAAGATGCGGCAACAGGGATTTTGAATAATGTGATCGCCGGCAGAGTGGCGAATGTGTTCGATCTCTTTGGTAAAAGTTCGAATATCGATAAAAATATAGCGTCGATCCCAGCCGCGCTGGAAATGATCCATAACGAGCTGCAAATCAACCCCGATCAGCTTTTCATTTTCCTTGGTATCGAAGAAGGCTTTGATGCCAAGAATGAAAAAACAAGCCGTCTCTCTGTGACCACTCGCCTCATCACCACAGAAAAATTTGCCTTTCAATATGAAATGGTTTTGAAGAATTTATATTCTAGTAAACATGAGCGGGTGCAATGAAATACCAAGGGCTCTATCACGGTAGCTACGAAGTAGATTTCGTAAAAAATGAAAAACCTGCGGTTTTAAAGCGAGCCTATGTGATTCCAGGGCAAGGAGCTTCTACGCCTGGAATGTTCTTGGAAGAGATGGCTACGAATCAAGAATTTCGCGCCGTCTTTTCTCTTGCGGATCAAATCGGTAGCTTCTTCGATCTCCTACCCATTTCCAACTATATCAATAGTCCGCAATCGCTACCGAAGGATCGAATCCATATCTATCGAAGCTGCGCTTTGTTTTGCTCGGAAGTTGCGATTGGGAAACATTTTATTGGCCATCATCTACTCCCAGAATTCATCACCGGACACAGCTTCGGAGAATGCGCTGCCCTAGTGCTCAGTGGGATTATTGATTTGGAATCGATGGTCAATGTAGTAATTCATCGAAATCTAATTTGTCCGCAACCGAATGAACTGGGCACGATGATTGCTCTCACGGCGGACATGGAAAAATATAGCCAGCTCATCAGCATTCCTGGTGTATTTCTCGCGAATAAGAATTCGCAAAAACAAATTGTGATCTCTGTGGCTAAGGAAGCAAATGAAGCTGCGCTGGCAAAGATTCGCGAATTAAGAATACCGCATATTCTCTTGCAACAGTTGCCGCAGCCCTATCACTCTCCCTTGATGGAACCCTACCGCGTAAAAATGGAAAAACGCATTCGCGAGATGAAGTTGATCGCCAGCGAACCTAGATTTCCGGTTTTTAGCGGCGTATCTCATTCTTGGATAGAGGCACAAAGCTATAAAGATTTTGATTATTCGCATATCCTCTCCGCACAAATTGTGGAGCCTGTAGATTTTATCGGGCAAATAGAAGCACTAAATGCTCGTGGGGCGAATGTATTTTACGAAATGGGCCCAGGAAAAATGCTGGGCTCCTCGATCGGCTCCATTCTTAAGGGGAAGCAGTTTAGTTGCAAGGATGCAGAATCGCTCCTGGGGCGCCTATCGCAAGAACGCAGAAAAAATACGTTGAGCGATGCTAAGGTAAAAGATCTCTCCCAAAGCAATTGGTTCGGAAAAATCAAAAATATGATTGCTTCGGTAACTGGCTATCAGCCAGACGCAATCGCCATTGACCATAGCTTTCAAAACGATCTCGGCATTGATTCGATCAAGAAAGCAGAGATTCTATTTAAACTAATTAGCCAAGAGAATATCGGCTCCGGAACTGATTTTTCCGTTACCAGCTTCAACACGATTTACCAAATTGTGGAATACCTAGAAAACTATTCGGAAGAAGTGGATCCGCTTCGAATCAACTATGAAAAGAAGATTGAGGTTTTGCAGCCGGTGCTCACTGAAGCGCAGCTACCGGGCCATCAGTTTGCGAAGATTTCTGGTGATAAGATTTCTGTATTAGAGCTATTTTCTGTGGAGCAGGCATTTACAAAGGCTTTGCACTTCGCCACACAAAATAAAGAAGCCAATACGCAGGTTTTGGTGCTCCTGAGATTGCATAGCGAACAGCTCAACGTGGAGCTGCAGCTAATTCAGGAGTTGCATAAGGATTATCTGGAATTTATTCAGCAGCAAAAAGATGAGCCGATCAGCTTCTGCCTTGTTGACTCCTCTAAAAATGCTAATTTCCGACCACTAGCGAGCCTATGGAAATCTCTGGTGCGTGAGCGTGGCAACTATTCATTTAAATATATTTGCGCCGATCACCATGCGATTACCCCCGAAATTGCAGCCCAGGAAATCGCGCTCTCCGCTTCGAAAGATATTGTCTATAGAAATTCGAAACGATTCGTTAGGGAGTTTAAGGCCGTGGAAACAGCGGCTCCAATCGCGGATACAAGCCCAAAAACAATCGTGGCAGTGGGGGGAAGCCGGGGAATCAATTTTGAGATTCTACGTCACTATAGCCACGCCAATCGCGATAAGTTGATTTTGATTGGTAGAAGTGCCGCAACGGAGGCAAGTCTGCAGAGCAATTTGAATGAGCTCAAAAAACACTGGCCTGCATTCGAGTATTGTATGGCCGATGCCCGTGATGCGGCACAGCTCGCAAAAGTTATCGAATCTATCCACGCTCAATATGGTGGAATTGATCTCCTCATCAACTCTACTGGCATGGAAGTTAGCGAGCTATTTGATCAGCGCGATTCGAGCGGACTGGTAGAGGAATTTAATAGTAAAATTCTGCCCGTGCTCCATCTCGAAATGATTAGTGAAAAACTAAAGATCAAAAAACTATTCCATTTTACCTCGGTAGTGGCGCATTTCGGCAACAAAGGACAGGCCCTCTATTCCTATTGCAATGCCCTCATTGAATGCCTTTCTGAGAAATCTGGCTCCAAATCCATTTCCTGGGGACCCTGGGAGCATGTGGGAAAAACAGAAAACGAAGGCATTCTCCAACGGATCAAAGAGTGGGGTATTTCCCTAGTATCGCCCGAAGAGGGAGCGAAAATCGCAGAGGAATTGTTTTATGGTTCTTCCGTTCAAACACTAAGCATAGTGATGGATTATAAGGATATCGCTCTCCTCAACCTGAACAGTTTTATTGATGCAAAGGTCTCTCCGCTACTGGGCGAACCACACAATAAATTTTCGGGAGTATTCTATAAAGATATTTACCTAGAGAAAGAACCTTTCTTAAAGGATCACGTAATTTTGGGCAAAACTGTATTGCCCGCTGCCTATTTGCTGGCTCAGTACTTTGAGGTGTCGCGGCTTCAATTCGGTAGATTCACGGCACTAGTAGATTTTAATCTGCATAACTTAGTGATGGTGGAGAACGGGCATTGTCACACGAAGTTGCAGTGTTTCTTCCGGCAGCCTCATCTCATTAATATTTACTCCTTCGTTCAGCACGCAACGGCTCGCTTGGAGCCAACACTTAAAATCACCGAGGAGAAGGCCCCAGACTTTACGCCGAAATATGAAATTGATGTTTCTCGGCTTTATCACGATGGGGTATTTGAGTTTGGGCCGAAATTTCAGTTGGTGAAAAAGGGCTACCTGGATGCGAAGAAAAATGTGCGCCTCGATGTGAAAACTAGTGAGCTGCCGGTTTTCATCGGCCAAAATTTCTTTGATTTTCATGTGGCCTCTTTTGAATTGGCATTTCAATCGATCACTCTATATACCCATTTCATGAATGGAATGGTTACCTTGCCTCTGGGAATTGAAAAAATTCTCTTTTCAAAAGATAGCTATGTGGGTGAGAAATTTTCTATTTTTCCAAAAATGAAAAGCCACGATGAAAAGAGCATGTTCGGTGATGTGCTTTTTGTGAATGATCGCAATGAAGTGTTCTGTAAATTTGAGGGCTTTCGAGTGAAACTGCATAGACTGGAACGGGAAGCTGCTACTAAGGCTGTGCCCCTTAGCGGATGCTAACTTTACGTTCCTCATCAGTGAATCCATTTAAGTTGCATTTCCTGAATAGTTTCTGGGCGATTCGGCTATTAAGCTTAGCGCTTGTTTTTATTCTGCGCAGGAATCTCCATGAAATAGATTACTTTTCCCTATTTTATGCATTTTTGTTTAGCCACTATTTGTTGGCGCTAGGCGCCGCTGGAAGCCATATCAAATCTCTACTTGTAGATCGAGAGAGGTATCTCCTGTTAGCTTTTCTACTCTTGCTCTATTGTGGTCTTACTCTACAGGCGATCCCCCATCTTTCAGAAGCCCACATCTTGCCGCTGCTCATTTACTTTGGAATTCATCACGTATTCAATGATGTGTACGTTTTACAAGGAACACTTAAAAATTCATCCCACCCTGACTATTCATTCCTAATTGCGGCCCGACTTGCCTTGAATTTTTCCTGCTATTTGGTGGTTTTTTGGCAAATAGTATTTCCTCGTGGGAACGCGTTGGCACTTAATGTTCAAATTGGATATTTCCTCTTAATGTTGAGTACTGCTGCCCTGATCCTTGCGCTCTATCGGGCGAGAAATTTATTAGATAAAGCAGCATTTTTTGACATCATTACTTTCGAAGCTATCGCGATACTCGTGGCTATTTTCTTTGCGGGAAGAGTGAGTTTCTTAGATATCATCTTCTATCATTTAGTTTTCTGGTTAATGTATCCAGTGAGGAAAAACATTTCAGTGCAACGACACCTCGCGGTTAAATCTCTTTTGAAGAATGTGGCGTGGACACTAGTTTTTTTCTTGGCCACCCCCGCAGCAAGGCTCGGGATTGGTTTTAGTATTCCCGGTTGGCTGGTGGCAGCTAATCTAGTGGGCTATTTTCACATTACATCGAGTTTAGTGATCTCTAAGCTGAATCCGCGATTTTTGAGGCCAGCGTAGACTTAAAGACTATTTTCGATCGAAGAATTTATTCATGTACTTTTCTACTTCGCTCGAACGTTCATGGAGTATTTGGTGGCCTGCAGTAGCCACTTTCCTTATTTCTACTCTTGGTAAAAATTCATTCATTCCCACCACATTATTTTTATTAAGCCACAAATCCTTCTCACCCCAAATCACTAGCACTGGCTTTAGAAAGGAAAAGTGCTCCAAAAGGAATGTTTTATTCTGGCCAATCTTATCGGTTGATCCGCAGTTAGGGGGCCATTGCATCGCCCGATAGTAATTGAGCATATGGGATATGGCTCCCGTCTGCTCCCATGCGGAGCGATATTCTTGGCGCATTTTTTTAGTGAAAAATTTGGGATCGTGTTTAGTAAAGGAAAGTGATTTCAGGATTTTAAAATTAGTATCCGTAAAAAGCTTTTCATCGAATTCCCCAGATTTAACTTTGGAGATATAGGAGCTCATTTCCCGTTGCGTCGATTCTGGATTCATATATTCCCTGCAAAAGATCACAGGATGAGGAGAGTTAATAATCACTAGCGATGAAATTGTGTCGGGAGAATCGAAGGCAATCTTCCAGGCAATTTGGCCACCTATATCGTGCCCGATTAGGTGAAACTGTTGATATCCTAGCGCAGTTGCAAATTTTTGCACAAGCTTACCGATATTCTCTAGTTGGTAGAATTCTATAGTGTCCGGCTTATCGGAGAGATTGAAGCCAGGCAAATCCAGGGCCACTGCCTTAAATTTCTTGCCGAATAATTTCAATTCCGATGTCCAGGTGAGGGAAGAATCAGGGAAGCCGTGGAGAAAGAGAAGTAAATCTCCTTTCCCACTGCTTAGGTAGTGGAGTTTTGTGCCGTCTATATTGATAAATTCAGATGTTATAGGTTCCGCACTTGCCCCGGTGGCGCTTAGAAAAAGCCATAGAGTAATTAGCAGGTAGGATTTTATTTGGTGGATTTTACAGGGTGCCTTCATAACTTATCTCGATTTGAGATTCTACTATTGCACAGAGAGGATTAACAAAAAATAGAAAAACGGCAGCCTCGGGATCGGCTCGTTTGTGGAATGGCAAGCTATGTACTATCGTATTTAAAATACTGAAAGGCATCCGATTGATTACCCCAAGTCTAATTTTGAATATCATTCACCCGATCGCGTTGATTTCTTGGCTTGCTCTGCTTTTTTTCCCCAAGCATGTGCTAACGGAAAAAATGGTGGTATCTGGCGCTGTTCCAATCCTCTTTTCTATGATTTATTGCAGCTGTGTTTTGTTTACTCTTCTTTCTAATGCTCCTCTGGGATCCTTCGATGGAATACTTGGCATTCGAAAACTTTTTGCCTCCGATTGGGGGCTTTTAGCCGCTTGGATTCACTTCATGGCCTTCGATTTGCTCATCGCCATTCAGGTAATGCAGGATTTCAATCATCGAAGTATCCTGCTGCGAGCCCCAATGCTGGTTTTGCTATTCATTTTTGGGCCGCTTGGATGGCTGGTTTCTCGCCTCGTTACTATCAGGAGTCGGAGTAGCCTGTGATTGCGTGGATGCAAAGAGGATTTTTCGGTGCAGCTCCTGTAGTGATATTTTATCTACTCCTAGCCACCTTTGTTTTTTTTCTCACGGTATACGCATTTCCCAGGTGGTACCTTCGGCATCGCATTCAAAATAAAGATTGGCAGGCAGCGGATATTTTCAGAGAAATTTTTGTATCTATTATCTCTATTCTTACTGGAAGCTTACTTTTGCAGGTGCCATATTCCGCTTTTTTTAAAGCACATAGCTTGGTGTATCAGGATCCTGGTTATTATGGTTTTGTGTATATTCCGTTTTCTTTTCTACTCTTACTGTTTTTGCACGATACAAATTTTTATTTTTTTCATCGCCTTCTGCATCGACCATTTCTCTTTAAAACCGTGCACTATTTGCACCATCGATCTACTCATCCCAGCATTTTTGCCGCGTCTTCTTTTCACCCGATCGAAACGATTTTTCTCACCTTTTGGATAATTCCGATCACATTTCTAATCCCGTTGAATGCAACGATGCTCAGCAGCACCACTATCTTGATCTATCTGCATACATTCTTTTTTCACTATGGCGTAGAGCTACTGCCGCGTCGTTTTCGATCAAATAAAATAGGTGGGTGGATCAATACAACCACGAACCACGATTTACACCATCTAGAGCTTCAATCAAATTTTGGAAGCTTCCTGATTTTTTGGGATTGGTGTTTCAGAACCTTAAAATCACCAACAAAGTCCGGCGCAGCCTAGCGTATATCGATCACTTCGTTTGCTGGAAAGCGCACTTTTTTCGCTGTCGCATACTTATCGGATTCATTCCGATATCCCAATGCGCAGCACACTACTGATTTCCAACCAGTTCCTGCTAGCTGTAGAATCTTGTCGTATTGTTGTGGAAAGAAACCTTCCATGGGGCAGCTGTCTACGCCTAGCATGGCGGCCGTAGTCATCAAATTGCCGAGAGCTATATAGCATTGGCGAGCGTTTACTTCGAAAGCCATTTCTTTTCTGGCCCCGCATAAGTCAGAGGCAATCACTTTTGCATAACCTGCGAGGCTCGCTTTCGGAACGCTCCGCACCGTAGCTGTTCGCTCCATCAATTTATCGATCCACTGTTGATCCATTTTTTCTAGCGCACAAAAAACGATATAGTGGGAGCAATCTTCTGTTTGTGATTGGTTCCATGTATGCGGACGCAAGCTCTTTTTAATGGCCGTATCCGTGACTACGATAAATTTCCAAGGCTGCAGGCCATAGGAGGAGGGAGTCAATACAAGGGATTCTTGAATAGCCGCCCAAGTTTCTTGGGGAATTTTTTTGTCACTTCTGAATTGTTTTACAGCATAGCGAAACTGTTGGGCTGCCAATACTTGTGATGTTTCTGCGAATTGCATAGATCCTCCCAATGATCAGGTACCCCACAAGTCGAGCATACAACGGCCCAAGTTTCCACGAGAAATTGAGTTGTCCCTTCGGATTGACCTATTTATAGCCTAGTAGTAACTTCACTATAGAAATGAAAAAGATGAGCAGCACGTACAACCGCTTCAGAGCTCTCCACCCATGGTTGGTAATTCTCCCCGTATTTATTATTGTGCCGATTTATTTTTTGTGGAACCGTGGAATTCAATGGCACTGGTTCTCGGGTTCGCTCTTTTGCTTTTTTCTGTTCGATAGCCTTGGCATTGAAATTGGTGTGCATAAGTTGCTCTGCCATCGCTCCTTTAGTACTTTGAAAATATGGACAAATGTACTAGCTTTTTTATCTATTTTTGCTGGTCAGGGATCACCGTTACTCTGGGTGGCCGTGCACATGGGTTCCCATCATCCCTATTCGGATACTGAGCGAGATATTCATAGTCCGGTTCATGGTAGATTTTATTCATTCATCGCCTGGTATTGGCGCGCCAATACGAAAAAGATTAGTTTTCTTACCATTCGTGAATATATCGGAAATGGTTTTTTACAGTTTCTCCATCAGCATCACTCGGCCATGCTGATTACCTATTGGGCCTTGCTATTAGCGGCGGGGGGGGTAAAGGCTTGGGTATATTTGGGTTTATTGCCTGCAGCTATGAGCATTAGCATGGTTGGCCTCGTAAACTCCTGTATGCATTCATCGGGCGGTATTAGCGATTTCATATTTTTAAAATATAAGAATTATTCTGGCGATAATACGTACAACTCGCTCTTACTTGGATTTCTCACCATGGGGCTTGGCTACCATAATAATCACCATCAGCATCCTGCGCGATCAAACTATGGCGTTCGCTGGTTTGAGGTGGATCCATCGAATATTATTATCTCGCTCATTAAAAGGTAAATTTCTTGTTCAAAGATTTTCCACGCATTGTAAAAAGCTTAAGCATCTACAAAGCATTGGCTGCCTATAATATGGTGATTATTCACGGGGCTTATCTTTTTAATGTTACCAAGTGCACAGGCCTTACCTACGAAAATTGGACTCTCCAAAACCTATCTGGCCTTCGCGGTTTTTTTTCCCTCTGTCTACCTGCGCTAGCGGGATTCTACCTTCGCGGGCAGGTGGGACCCTATTTGGACATCGGCAAGGGAAAGCTACCACCCAAATTTATCTACCTTGGATTTCACTTTTTGTTTTGGGCATTTTTACTGGAGGGGCTCAGGGTGTACTTGGTCACCTTTAAGCTCTCTTATTTCTTCTTCTGGGAGCCACTCCATTTTATCGCTCTATCAATGATCGTGAGTTATGCCTGTTTGATTCTTGAACCTCGCCTTATGACTTTGCTTCCGCTGCTCCTCTTCATGGGGCGGGAATTTGCCTTCAAATTTGGACGCAATTTTGAAATTCACAGTTTGAGTGATACCGCCCTGCAAGTGATGGCGGTATTATGGTCGCTATGTTTGGCAGTATTATTCGCTACTACGCTACGAATTAAGATAGCCGCTAAATATAAAAAAATAGTGCCACCCTTATTTTTTGGTATTTGCGTTATTTTTGCGTATCGATACATTGCGGGGAACACGCGAACGCTCTTAAATTTTGCGAATCTACCTTTGGATATCTTGGTGCCCCGAATTGAGGGGGATAATTGGTGGTCTTTCGTAGGATTTTTCCCAATTTTTACGGCCGGATATTTCTTAAGAGCAATATTTACGGGACAGAGATCTAGCCTTATTGCGTCGCTGGTTTTTTCTCTTTCTCTATTTTATTCGATTTATTTTTGGGTTTTTAAATTGAGTAAATTTCGGCAAGCACTTAGCAATACTACACTCTACTCCAAAGAACTGTTCATGATGGATAACGGAACACTGGTAGGGGTTATTTCTCTATTTTTTATGACAATTTTTTTGATCTATTTTCTACTGAATTTTTTTAAGATGAGATTTTTAGAAAAATTAGCCTACTGGTCGAGAAATATAATTGTTCTCTATCTCATGCACGGCTTTATTTTCATGCTATTCGTGCGCTTTTTCCCGTTCAAACCCATGTTTCGGATGATACCAGATTCTACGTCTTTTCTTTCGCACGAACATTTTGTTCCTTTTCTTGTTTATTATATGATTCTGCATCTAGTGTATTTTCTGTCGCTTTACTTATCGCACAGAGCAACCTTGTGGATAGATCGAAGTCGTTTATTTTCGGTGGTTAATTAGAAATTTTTGGAGATTGGTAAGATGGCTGTGAAGAAGAAAAAGGTAAAAAAGCCTGTTAAAAAAACAAAGAGTACTGAGATTTCCCCGCTAGCCGTTTTTAGTAAAACTCAAAGAGTAGTATTCCGCGAAGGTCTTGAAGGAGAGCTCCTTTTGGTTGTCCTCGATGATCTAGATACCTATTATAAGATTGACGGAGCTGCAGTAGAGCAGTGGCAATTAATCGATGGTAAGCGTAGTTTTGATGCAATTGTTAATTTGATGGTCAAAAAAAGCGGATGCGAGAAGGAATTTATCTTAAAAAAATCAGAGGCCTTCTTTAGTGATTTGTTAGGTTCTGGCTTGGTGACGAAGCGGAAGTAGCTTGCTTCCCCAGGGAGCTGAGTCAACACCCACAAACTTGTATTTTTGTTTTTTCAGTAATTCGTTCGCTTTATAGCAGCGCTGCAGATTTGATTTCATCTCAAATCGTTTGAAGAAATCCATAGCGTGAATACTTCCATAGTGCATCAGTGGACCAATCACTTTATTTTTCGAATGGTACCATTCGTGGAAGGGAGTAACTTGGTCAATGTTCCAGTTGCCATATGCTAGCTTTGGTTTAATCGACAAAGTAAATGAGCCACATACTTGTTCTAAAATGAACCAAAGGCTCGCTGGATAAGGAAGCTCACCCCGGTGGAAATCGATAAAAAAGGAAAAGTAATTAGGGAGGCGCTCAATTACTTTATGATGAGAGAAATTGTTAAATAGCATCACGCTGGAATTGAAAATCGGATACTCTGCAAGATTGAATTTTTTCTTTATTTTACGCACTAATTTTTGATCGAACCTCATTTTAATGAGGTGGGGGCCACGCAGATAGTCCCCGGCGCTCGCGTATTCTATATTGGCAATTATTGCTTTTTTAGAATTTTTGGCAAACAGCGGCTCTACGGGAGCAAAGAAAAAGGTATCCGCATCGATCACCAGAATATTTCGATAGTCTCTCGCATCCACAAGAGCAGGCCATTTCAAGCCGAAGCGATGCTCCGAAGATACCGGCGGATGCTCGATTAGTTCGGCGCCAAGTTTCTTGAATTTTCGAATTTTATGGCTCGGTATTTTTCCAAAATGTGAAACTTTAACCTTTACCGAGGGAGATTGTTTCCTCAAGGATTCTAAGCTGATCAGGCAAAGCTCGATGTGGAGCGGAGACTGATTGATGGAATAGAGAACTAAGTTTTTTTTGGGAATCATCTCGGGCTTACTTATGATTCAATATTTTATAAAATTCTTCTTCAGTAATGGTGAAGCCCTGGATGTCATCTTTTCTTATCTCTTCACCCATGGCATTGGTCACCACCACTTTTAGGTGATAGGAGGTGGCAATATGATTGACCTCAATATCGAAGGCCATTTTGTCGGAAGTTTTTGCAATGCCATGCGCTTTAGTTAAGTCATTTTCCTTAAATTCAAGCTCGGCCGTGCCAGTTCCGCTAACGTTTCCAAGCTTAATACTCATATTGAGAAGCCATTTGCCGTAAACTTTTTTAAAAGTATCATTTCCAGATCCTACCACTATTCCATGTTCGTCTATTGACCACCAATCTAGTGAAAAAACGGAAAGGTCGGAATAGGTTGTATATTTTGCTATCGTCTTATAGGAGCCGTAAGCATTCTTCCCATTTACTTGGGCGGTGAAAACCGCATTTGATTGCACATAAACTGTTTTTGCATCAGCCGCTTCGGCCACAGTGCTTTTTGAGAGAATGATGAGGCTTGAAATGATAACAAGTAGGGCTAGTTTCATTAAGCCTATTATTACATGCCATGGATGAGTTTGAGCAATATAATGTTGTTTTTGGACGGCAGGCCAAGGAGCAAAAGGATGAAAATTTCCTATTTTCTGCTTTCAGCTATTGGAGTGGCTGCCCCGAAAGGAGTTTTTCATCAAAAAATCTTCCTCCACTTTATTTCTCAGGCTCTGATCAAGCTTATCCCAGAAGCAAAGAAGCGGGATCATACTGAACTCCCAGCCTTCCTCTACTAATTGGTGGCAAAAGGAGTGAAGGTGCATTTCCGATCTAGGCATTGCTGCGTGCTTCTTTATATAACGTAGGAAAATTTTAGTATTCCATATAGATTGCGAGTTCGCAACAGGGCATGCTGCAAAAAAAAGTTCTCTGGAATAGGGGCGTAGCGAATCTACTTTTTCAGATTTTCCAACTTTGATCTTCGTATCCGCTGTGTAGCAGATGAGCTTCTTATTTTTCCTAGAAACCTCTTCCATCGAAGGAATGATCGTAGCTAGGCTATTATGATCATAAAGTTGCACTCCATCCAAAAATAAGAGGTACTTTCCAGTAGCGCCTTTCGCCTTCTCGTAGATTGTTTTGCCTTTGAATGTGTTGAGGTGGAACCTGTTTTTTCCCGCGAGGTGCCACCGAAAACCTTCTGGAACCCAAACCTGATCTAGCCGACGCATCAGCTGCAGTCGATATTTCTATACCGGAGGTGACCCCGGTTTTTTTCAGGCACTCTCGAATGATCGGATTTGGGATTTTTTTATAATCATCCGTCATCGTTGCTTCTACACCATGAGACGCTTTAATAAGATACCTGTCTTCAGTCTTATTCAAAAATACAAAAACATATTTATCTATTGCGGCACGATGACCCACTACGCCTTCGCCACCGCGCTCATGAATTTCGTGCTCGCGCCCACGACGATGATCTCGGGCCCCCTGGCCGAATGGCTCGGG
>CAIPTA010000060.1 GCA_903867855.1 Oligoflexia bacterium
CTTTGAGATTGGATAGGTCAGAAGTAGTCTCTATATCATAGACCATATAGTTTTTTCATCAGATAGTCGAATATTGTCCCGTATGAAATTCGTCGAGGAGGATCTGTTCGATGGATTTTTGTCAGATGATTCTTTCTTTTTTCCTGCGATCCACTCGCAAAATAATCGCAATATGGCCCGTACCGGCAAGATCTTGGCCATAGAGCAGGATATCGCCTCGTTCAGGAATCGCGAGATCTCCGTTTAGATGTTTTTCCAAAGGAACATCTTTCTTTTCCGCTACGGCAACAAGGTGATCGATCTTGCCCCAGAATTCGTAGGCGAAGTCGATACTTGGAAAACTCATTCCGAATTCTGTGAACAGCCAGCGCCTCGCAAATTCCACGCATTGCCATTTAATGCCTAAGAAAATACCATCTTTCTCTACGGGAGATGGGTAAACGCAGTGGGCTTGGCAGTTGGAATAGGCAATCACTTTATTCGTTGTGTGCCCTAATTCCTGTCCGAAAGGAGTGGTGCATTCGGTGAGGCATTCTTTTGGAAGGGGTTTCTCTTCAGCGTGAAGTATGGAGCAATGTAGTATCGCTACTAAGATGAATAGTGTTTTCATATTTTCCTCTGCCCCTTACTTTGCAAGACATGCTCGCTTTTTCCTAGAAAAAAAGTAAGCTTGAGTTAGGTATCGATATCCGAATTGGAGATTCTCGCGTGAAAAGAAAATACTTTAATTTTTGTCTTGTTCTGGTACTAGCCGCATGTGCTCACAGTGAGAAAAAAATCCCTCTTGTTGTTGAGCAATCTCTTCAGGAACGAGCTGAGTATAGTAGCTGCGGGAAGAAGTTTGTGATTTCAGCGCAAGGGAAAACCGCCGGCCTCGCAGCGAAGGAAATTTTCGCAGCAGGGGGAAATATAATGGATGCAGCGGTGGCTGTTTCTTTTGTAATTTCGGTGGAGCGTCCACAATCTACGGGATTGGGTGGCGGGGGCTTCTTGCTCTATCGCGAGGCGAGTAGTGGTAGGGTCTATGCTTTGGATTTCAGAGAAAGAGCTCCGCTCAAGTCAAAATCGGATATGTTTTTGGATAAAAAGGGAGAGGTAATTCCGAACAAATCCTTGAATGGAATTTCGTCGGTTGCTGTGCCCGGTCTCGTGGCGGGGCTTTTGGAGCTACATGCAAAGTTTGGGAAGCTTTCACTCGCGCAAGTGATGGCGCCCGCTATTCGTTTGGCCGATCAAGGCTTTCCTGTTTACAAGCATTTGGCGAATGCCATGAAAACGCGGCAAGATGTGCTCGGCCAGTATCCCGCTAGCGCTGCCATTTTTTTAAAAAATGGCTCTCCCTATAAATTAGGCGAAATTTTAGTGCAAAAAGATTTAGCGCATACGCTGCGCTTGATCTCTAAATATGGTGTCTCAGTATTTTACCGTGGGGAGTTGGCAGAAAAAATTGTAGCGGAATCGAATCGCTTAGGTGGAATTCTCGCCTCGAAAGATTTCTTGCAGTATCGCACGAAGTGGCGCGAACCCCTGATGGGCAATTTTCATGAGTTTACATTGTATGGGATGCCACCACCGAGTTCTGGTGGAATTCATGTACAGGAAATCTTGAATATTTTGGAGCAAGATAGTTTAAGAGCAGATGGTTTCTTTTCTGCCACTGGAATTCATCTCACCGCCTCTGCCATGCAGTATGCCTTTGCCGATCGTTCTCGTTATCCAGGGGATCCAGATTTTGTGGAGGTGCCGGTTACTTGGCTCACCTCGAAAGAGCATGCCCGCGTGCTGCGTAAAAAAATATCTTTGCAGCAGGCGAAACATGCGGCTGAGATTTCCCCTTCTGTGCAAAAGGAAGAATCCTTGGATACTACTCATTTTTCTATGATGGATTCTGAAGGAAATATGATTAGCGCCACTGAAACAATCGACTATCTTTTCGGTTCTGGTGTGGTGGTGCCAGGCACTGGAATCATGCTTAATGATGAAATGGATGATTTTTCTGTGAAGCCAGGAAGTGCCAACGTGTTTGGTGCGCTTGGCGAAAAGGCGAACGAGATTGCGCCTAAGAAAACTCCGCTGAGTAGCATGTCGCCCACCTTGATTCTAAAAAATTCCCAGCCGATAATGGCAGTTGGTGCTCCCGGCGGAACCAGAATTATTAGCTGCGTGGCGCAGACGATTTTAAATTATCTCGAATATCGATTACCGCTCTATGAATCAGTAGCTGCGCCTAGGATTCATCACCAATGGCAGCCCGATATCTTGGCCATTGATTTGCCGGGTCCTGGCGCTTCGGTAATCGAAGAGCTGCGAAAGTACGGGTATACAGTGAAGCTCGCAGAGGATGCGGTTCCTTGCCGGGTAGAGGCAGTTGCGAATGAAAATGGAATTTTGCGAGGAGCTGCAGACCCTCGGGATATCGGGATCAGTTTGGCGGAATAGTATCGCGATCAGAGTTAATCTCAGATTGAATCACATTCGCAATGGCATCGATAAGATATTCCGTTTCGCAACCAACGAGGGCGGGGCAACGGATCACCTGCCTAAGAGTGGAAACACCAATTAAGTAAGAGCAGATTAGACTTGCCCTTTCTGTAGCATGATCGCCACCCAAGTAGAGGCTAAGGGGTGCGATAAAGCCCACCTCAATGCGATTGCGAATCATTGGCGATGCCTCTGAACTTGCGGCAGAGTGGAGCATTTGGAGCAGTGAATCGGGTTTTGTTTCAGCGCGCTTGAACAAAAATCGTACGAGGCGTTTGCCTAGCGTTTCTCTTCCGCCTTCATTGAGAATTTGGAGCATCGGAAAGTCTGGTTTCATGATCGTAGCAAAGAGTTTTTGCTTCGATCCGAAATAGCGGCTCACTAAGGCCACGTCAACTTTTGCCTTGGCTGCTATTTCACGCAAACCTGTTTGCTCATAGTTTTTTCGGGCAAAACAAAAGTGAGCTGCGTCTAATATGGCGGCTTTGGTGGCCTCCGAATCGCGGCTACGTTTCACTGGCGTGGGGGCTTTCTTTGCCATGGTTTATCCACTGTATAAAACTCATTTCTTGTTGTCAACGGCCGTTGACAAACTCGAGCAAGATAGATAACATGGTAATATAAAATAGCGAGAGGCTCCCGAGCGATGAATATGGCAAACCCTTCACCATTAAATACTGCTGATAAACCAAGTTCCAAGATGGATAACGCCAAAAGTAAGGCGTCCAATGCGCGCAAGCCGATCCTTTACATCGTTGCGGCGGTGCTTGTTGTATTTACGATTCGATTTTTTTATATGAATTATGTTTATGTTGAAACAGACAATGCCTATGTGCAGGGTACTTCCACTTTATTGTCATCTAGGGTAGCGGGCATCATTGTGAAATCGAATGTGGTGGAAAATCAAAAAGTAAAGATGGGCGATGTTCTCGTTGAAATTAAACCGGAAGATTTTAAGAACGCACTTGCACAAAGCCAATCGGATATGAAGGCCTTGGAGGCTCAGGTTTTGGGTGCAAAGCGCAGCTACGATCGCGCCACGGATCTCTATACGCAAGGAGCAATTTCGAAAGAACGTTTGGATGAAATTGAAGCGCAATATCGTTCGCTCGATAATAAGTGGAAGGCTACCAAAGCTCAGTATGCACAGGCCGAACTAAACTTAGACTATACGAGAATTTTGGCTCCTGCGGATGGCAAAATTGGTCGTAAATCTTTCGAAGTGGGAATGCTGGCCGCCGCAGGGCAACCTCTCTTTGGTTTTGTTGCGGGCAAAGAACGCTGGGTAGATGCGAACTTTAAGGAAACGGATTTAGTGGGCGTTGCAGAGGGTAAGCCTGCCTTTGTTTCAGTGGATGCTGTGCCTGGAAAAGAATTTACAGGTGTGGTGGAGAGTATTAGTCCTGCCACTGGCGCCACCTTCAGTCTATTACCGCCTGATAATGCCACAGGGAACTTCACCAAGGTGGTGCAGCGAGTTCCGGTGCGTATCAAACTCTCCGGGCTTACTGATCAAGACGTTGATCGTCTGCAAGTTGGATTGTCGGCTGAAGTTAAAATTAAAGTGCATTAGAGCGCGGAGTTTCAATGTCTGCCCAGCAAATAGTGATCATTTTCACCGCCGCGATTGCCGCTTTGCTGGAAATCATTGATTCCTCCATTGTGAACGTGGCCATCCCCACGATGATGGGAAATTTGGGTGTTACCCAGGATGAAATTAGCTGGGTGTCCACCGGATATATGATCGCGAATTCGATCGTGCTCCCGATCGCTGCCTGGCTCGGTCAAAACTTAGGGCGAAAAAATTATTTTACCGGTGCAATTCTTTCCTTCACCTTCGCCTCATTCGCCTGTGGGATGGCACCAAACTTACCTTGTTTAATCGTATTTCGTATTTTTCAGGGCCTCGCAGGGGGAGCTCTTTTGCCTACTTCTCAAACCTTGATTCAAGAACAATTTCCTCGCGAAAAAGCGGGTATGGCCATGGCCATCTTCGGTATGAGCGTGATGATTGGTCCCGCGCTCGGGCCTACTATTGGAGGCTATCTCACCGACAATTTCGGCTGGCGTTCGATTTTCAATGTGAATGTGCCGCTTGGTTTGACTGCTGCTGTGATGGCCTATCTCAATGTGGGCGATGCTCAACGCACTCCCCAGGAAATTTTGGCCGCGAGCAAGACGGTGAAACGCGGTATCGACTGGACGGGCCTCGGGCTACTCGTTTTGGGAGTAGGCTGTGCTCAGTATGTGCTGGAGCGTGGTCAGGCGGAAAATTGGTTTGAAGCGAACTCCATTCGCACTTGTGCTGTGCTTGCGGTGCTTGGTCTCTCTGCCTTCGTGTATTGGGAGCTAAAGGTGCCAAATCCAATCATGAATTTGCGTCTTTTCAAGCTCAATGCAGTAAGTATGGGCACACTGATGATGATGAGCTTGGGAGTGATGGTTTATGCGCTCACTTTTGAAGTGCCGATCTTTGCTTCTAATGTGATCCACCTCACGGCCACGCAAACTGGTATTCTCTTTATGCCAGGTTCGATCCTCACCATGTTTGCGATGCTATTTGTGGGCAGATCCATGACAAAAGTTTCCCCAAAACTATTCGTTTTGATCGGTATGTCGCTCGGGGAGGCTTCGCTCTTTGTGCTGAGCCATTTCACGAGCTCTACTGGCGCTGACGAATTGTATTGGCCACTAATTTTACGATCCGTTGCCACTGGCTTTTTGTTCATTCCGATCAACGGGATGATCCTCAGCCAGTTTCAAGGCGAGGCACTCGGACAAGTGGCCGGTATGATGAATTTCTTTCGGCAAATGGGGGGTAGTATTGGGATTGCTTCTCTCGATGTGATCATGACACGCTTTAGCGCCCAAAATTATGCAGACCTACTGGCCCACGCCAATGCCCTTAACCCCGTAGCCTACCGAACTTATATGCAGAACCAAGGTTTGCAGACGGCCAAAATGAGTCAGCAAGTGGGCATGGGCTTTGCCAATAATGTGGCCGTGAAATCCCTCTATGGGCGCGTAATGAATCAAGTTTTTGTGCTCAGTTTTGATAAACTCTGCATCGTTTTGATGGGAATGTTTGCCCTCGGCCTGATCCCCCTCATTTTTGTTAAGGTTGGGAAAATTAAGAAGCCGGTGATGGACGCCCATTAACGCTTGCATTGCGCCAATAATAACGCTTTTCGTCAATCTTAGCTTCTTTGCCGTGCTGAAGCGTGCTACAAGCCATGGAGTCTATTTAAAAAACTTGATCCAAGGCGAAATCCGCCACAAAGAGGAAATATGCAATATACCGATATGGAGCTCCCGGAAACTATTCAGCAGGCACTTGCCGCGATGGGCTTCACGACTCCAACCCCCATTCAAGCCGCTGCGATCCCCCCTGTAATGACAGGCCGTGATCTAATCGGTTGCGCCCAAACGGGTACAGGCAAAACTGCCGCCTTCGCGATCCCCATGATCACGAAATTACTTGCTGATGAAACGGCGAACGGCCTCGTGCTCGTGCCTACTCGCGAGCTTGCGGTGCAAGTGCAAGAAGTGATCAACGATCTCACGAAATTTACTCCTACCGTGCGCACAGTTTTGCTCATCGGTGGAGTGCCATTGGGCGGCCAAGTGGCTCGTCTACGTCAGGGTCCACGCATTGTAGTGGCAACTCCTGGACGTCTCTGTGATCACCTTCGCCAAGGCACGATTCGCCTCCGTGGTGTGAATGTGCTGGTGCTCGATGAGGCAGATCGCATGCTCGATATGGGCTTTGCGCCACAACTTCGCGAGATTATGCAGCACTTGCCAGAAAAGCGTCAGACTCTTCTTTTCTCTGCCACTTTCCCAAAAGAAATTGAAGCCCTCGTGGGTAAACTTACCAAAAATGCAGAGCGCGTGAGCATCGGCGAACGTTCTGCTCCGAACGCGAAGATTCGTCACCGCGTGGTGATGGTGGAGAGCCGTGGGAAGAACGATAAACTTCTTGAGGAAGTGAATGCGAAAGAAGGCCTCGTGCTGGTATTCGCACGCACCAAGCATCGCACGGATAAAGTGGCTAACTTCTTGGAAGACTACGGCGTGAAAGCCGCTCGCATTCACGGCAATCGCAGTCAATCGCAACGTCAGAAAGCGATTGAAGATTTCCGCTCTGGAAAAGCGCGCGTGCTTTGCGCCACCGATATCGCCGCTCGCGGTATCGATATTCCAGAGATCGAACTCGTGATCAACTATGATATTCCTGATTGCGCAGAAGACTATATCCACCGCATCGGTAGAACAGCTCGCGCGGGTCTCTCTGGCGAAGCCATGGCGATTTTGATTTCGGAAGACAAGCAACAGTGGAAGGTGATTTCCAAGTTGCTCCGCGACAAAGTGGAAGGATCAGTGGATCCACAGAAGGTGCTCACCGCAGCTCCGATGGCCGCTGATAACGCAGAGGATGAAGGCGAAGAGGGTGTGGAGGGTGTAAATGCACCAGCGCCACGTCGTGAACGTTCGCGTCCAGAGCGTCGCCCGCCATCCCGTCCGCAAGCACAAAAATTTCAACGAAGATTCGGTAGTGGCGGGAACGGGGAAAATCGTGCTGCTACAGGAAATCGTGGTGGACGCCCCGGCTACGGAAGGCAGCAAGGCGTGCGTCCGAATGGTACCTCGCAGAGCGGCGAAGGGCACCAACGCTGGAATCGCGATCGCGCTCCGCAGAAAAATAAGCCAAGAGAGTTTGATCGTCCGCTGATCTAAATTCATGGTAGCCTTGGGGTGAATTTCAACCCCGAGGAAAAATACTATGAAACTGATTAAGGCTTTTGCCGCTCCAGGACCCAAAGTTCCACTTGCTCCTCATCAAATCGAACGTCGTGAGCCAACCACTCACGATGTAGAAATCGACATTCTGTATTGCGGCGTTTGCCATAGCGATATTCACCAAGTGCGGGATGAGTGGGGCAGTGGGATTTTTCCCATGGTGCCTGGTCATGAAATCGTGGGGAAAGTAACTCGCGTTGGCTCTGGAGCAAACAAATTCCATGTTGGCGATACGGTTGGCGTGGGCTGCTTTGTGGATTCTTGCCGCACCTGTGATCCTTGTCATCGTGGCTTAGAGCAATTCTGCGAAGGCGGCATGACGGGCACCTATAACTCTAAAGATCGCGAAGGTAGACCCACCTATGGTGGCTATTCAAAATCCATCGTGGTGGATGAAAAATACGTGCTTCGCGTTTCCGACAAAATTCCGCTAGAGCGCGCGGCTCCTCTTCTTTGCGCAGGGATCACCACTTTCTCGCCGCTTCGTCACTGGAAAATTGGCAAGGGCCATAAAGTTGCTGTGGTTGGTCTCGGCGGACTCGGCCACATGGCCGTGAAATTCGCGAATTCTTTCGGCGCAGAAGTAACGGTGCTGAGTTCCACGGCGAATAAACGGGAAGCGGCCAAAGCCTTGGGTGCCCATCACTATGAAGTAACTTCTGATCCGAATACCTTCACTAAGTTAGCTGGTCACTTCGACTATATTTTGAATACCATCTCGGCTCCGCATGATTATAATGCTTATCTAAACTTACTCCGTTTAGATGGCACCATGACTCTTGTGGGCGTGCCGGAGCAGGCGATTCCAGTGCATGCGTTTCCTTTGATCATGAAGCGCCGCAATCTATCGGGCTCACTTATTGGAGGCATCGCAGAGACGCAAGAAATGCTGGATTACTGCGCAAAACACAATATTGCTTCCGATGTGGAAGTGATCGCTGCCAATCAAATTAATACGGCCTATGAGCGTATGCTGAAGGGCGATGTGAAGTATCGATTCGTGATTGATACGAAGAGCCTATAAAGGCGCATTGAGTTTGGTTTTAAAAAAAGCCGATACCTTTTTGAATTGTGGAGTGGTAAGGCTTCGCTATGAAAAAAGATATCGGCCATTTTTTTATTGCCCTTAGTTTTTGTTTTCTGCTGCCCCAAATGGTCTTGGGCGCTAAGGATGAACCTATTTTCTTAGGCTATTTGATGACGTGGACGGAAACAGCAGATACGCTTTCCCA
>CAIPTA010000061.1 GCA_903867855.1 Oligoflexia bacterium
CCAATCAACACAAAAGCCATTTGCATAGTGAAAGGAATGAGAGTCCAAAAGCCATTACCGAAAGCCATGGCCGCATCGCTTGGAGTGGCGCCAATGTATAGCGTGGCTAAGGCCACAACAATGACAGCAACTACGGCAAACACCCAGGAGTCCGGGAACCAACGCTCGGCCCAGTTTGCGCAGCGAATGGCAAATCGCGCAAAAAAACTATTCCCATTGAACCGTTTCGATTATACTTTGATTTGCACAATTTTATAAATCATAAATCCACCAACCATTTGTAATCCGAAGGCGACGCCCACCATTACCCAGCCCAAACCAGAGCTAAACATGGGCTTCAAAAAGTCCGGATCAGAAAAATAGAACATCGCCGTCATACCGAAGGGCATCAAAAACACGATTGTACCTTGTGCCACGTTCTGAGCCACCATCGCGGAAATTTTTTGCTCCACTTTTATCCGCTCCCGGATAGTGATCACGATCGTTTCAAAAGTTTCTGCTAAGTTACCGCCGGTCTCCTTCAGGATCACCACGGAGGTAACGAACATGTTCACATCTTCCGATGGTATGCGCTTTGCCAAATTTTGAAATGCTTCTTCCACAGAAACACCGAGCTGATTCTGCTTGAGCACATAATCAAACTCTTGGCTCAGAGGATTTGGCATCTCTTGCTTCACCATACCCATGGCCTGCACGATAGAAAGTCCCGATTTCATGCCATTCGCCATGAGGCCGAGCCCATCGATCATCTGAACATTGAATAAGGTAACTCTGCGCTCAAACATTTGATTTACTACTATCTTGGGTACCATCCACATGATCCCAGAGATAATGAACCCAAAAATTAGCGCGGGAACGATTTGCGGCAGAATGATCAAGAACACGAGAAATCCAGGCACCATTGATGTGGCGATCATGCCCCCCAGCACTTGGTTCGGCGTAACCTCGATGAACATCATGCCGAGTTTATCCACAATATAATCGCGAGTGCCGATCGACTGCCAACGCAGCCAATCCAAGAAGCGCGTGGCATTCATGAACACAGCGATGAAAATTAAAACACCAACTGCGATCGAGATAGAGAGTGGAGTAGAAAAAATTTCCTTCATATTACTTTGTTGTGAAGAGGGATCTTGGAATCTTCAATCCCTTCGCCTCCATTTGTTCTACGAATTTTGGAATAAAACCGGTGGCTACAAAGCGACCCGTAACCTTGCGGCGCTTATCTAAACCTTCTTGTTTATATAAGAAGATATCTTGCAAGCTCACCGTATCGCCCTGGATACCCACTACCTCTGTAATATAGGTTACTTTTCTAGAGCCATCGGAGAGGCGACTTTGTTGCACGATGAGATGCACAGCGCTCGCGGCTTGTTCACGAATTGCTTTTGCAGGCAGATTCATCCCCGCCATCATCACCAGTGTTTCCAAGCGCGCAATACAATCCCTTGGTGTATTGGCGTGAATAGTTGTGAGCGAACCATCGTGACCAGTATTCATCGCCTGCAACATATCCAAGGCTTCCCCGGCGCGACACTCACCCACAATAATTCGATCGGGTCGCATCCTTAGGGTTTGCTTCACAAGATCGCGAATAGAAACTTCCCCCTCCCCCTCGATATTTGCCGGACGAGTTTCCAAACGAACCACATGCTCCTGCGCGAGCTGTAATTCTGCGGAATCTTCTACTGTGATGATCCGTTCCGTGGACGGAATGAAATTGGATAACGTATTAAGGAGAGTGGTTTTTCCTGAGCCCGTGCCTCCAGACACTACAATATTCAAGCGCGCCTCTACGCAGAGACGAAGAAAATCCGCCACCTCTTGAGTGAAGGAACCATAGGCCACGAGATCCTGCCATGTCATACGTTTTTTTGGGAATTTACGAATCGTTAGCGTGGGGCCACGAATCGCAAGCGGCGGAATAATCGCATGCACGCGAGACCCATCAGGCAAACGCGCATCTACATAGGGGCTTTTCTCATCGATTCTTCGGCCCAATGGCATCACGATACGTTCGATCACGTTCATGAGCTGTTGGTTGGAGGAGAAAACCGTTTTCGAAAGCTGCGGCTTACCAGCCTTTTCAATATAGATCTGGCTGGAAGAGTTCACCATGATCTCTGTTACAGAATCATCGGCCAGCAAATCTTCGAGCGCACCGAAGCCAAGAGCCTCATCGAGTACTTCTTTCACCAACTGCTGGAGATCTTCTCGATTTGGCGCAACGCTCGCCGTATCTTCGCTATTTAAAATCTCTACGATTGCAGCACGGCAACGCTCGCGGAGCTGTTTTGCTGCTGCCTGATTATTGCCTTCTTTTTTGAAATCGATTTTTTCAACAAGAGCCTTATGCACACGAATTTTCATCGCTTGCCATGGATCCACGCTCTGATCCACTTGTCCGGGCATGCGAGGGCCGGCGCTTTCTTTTTCACCACCAGGCGTTCCAGTTGGCGCAGCCCCACCGCTTGCTCCTGCGGCTTTTCCCACTGGACGCACGGGCCGCTTTAATTTTGATAAATTGGCGAGCAACTGCGTTTGCTGCATTTTTCGCACGAGCTCATGCATCGCACGAGCGCTAGGCGCACTCGGGGCCGCAAGAATTAAAGGCTTACCAGAAGCAAGAGCCGTGGCATGAGAGGCGCTATCTTCTGGAATCGCTGCATACACCGCTTTTCCAAGATTTTTCTGAATCGTCGCCGGGGAAACGGCAGCCGTTTGCGTATAGCGATTTAAAACAACTTCGATCATTTCTAGTGGGAAAAGATTATCCACCACTTCCGTCATGATCCTTTTTGTTTGGTGCATCACGAGAATATCTGGATTCGTAACAAACAAAATTAGTGTAGAAAATTCGAGGGCCTTCAGTGTATAGGCGTCTACCTGCGATCCACAATCTATGATGGTGATCGGATAAATATTCGGCAGCGCCTTATAGAGTTTCCCCAAAGATTCTGGGGAAATAGTTCTCGCCTGAGCTGTGGTATTGGGAGCAGAGAGAAAATGCAGACCACTCGGATGCTGAGCCACTAGCTTCATCATCGTGGGCTGATCAAAGCTTCCTGGATTCTGCACGGCCTCGAGCAAACCCTTAGGCGGACGCGTACCCAAAATCAGCGATAGATCTCCACAGGCCACGAAATCCTGATCAATGAGGAGCGGCTTCATATTAAATTCTTTGAGATACGCCAAGGCGAGGTTAGTGGCAAAAACGCTCTTACCCACTCCGCCCTTACCGCCAATCACTGATATTACATGTCCTGCCATCCGTGGCCCTCTTTCTAAATCCCTATTGAATCGTTCGCTGACGCCGCTTCGTCGTATTAATAATCTTCGACTTAATATCCGCAGTTCCCTCTGCGGCGTCTTCGATCACTTTTGGTGTAATGAACACCACAAATTGAGTTTTATCGTTTTGAAAAGATTTTGAGCGCAATAAATTAAAAAGCGGATCGCCAGTTGAGGCACCACTCGAAGCGGTTGGATCCTTGCCGATATCTTTTGCGATATTATTGGAAACCAATCCACCCAATACTGCGCTCTCCCCATTCTTAACCACTAAGGTATTTTTAAGCACTGTATCTGTTTTCGCAGGAGCACCGCCCGCTCCAGCTCCCGTGAACGCACTAAAATCAAAGTTCGTGGTAAGTGTGATCTTATCGCCATCTTGAGCAATCTTCGGAGTAACCGCGATGCTCATACCAGCAGTGGCATTCGCCGTTACCGGCACACCATTCACGAGAGAGGAAATATAAGGAATGGAATCATGTCGAATCACTTCCATTTTTTCTCCATCCATCCCCAGCGTAACTGTAGAATAGAGCACGCGAGAAAATCCGCCGTTTGCTCCAGACTGTAATTTTGGAAATAGATCACTAATCGTACCCACAAAGGAGCCCGCACCAGTAGCCGCCACTCCGCCTGTGGTGGAAGCTCCCACTTGAATTCCCGCCCCTTGGCTTAATAAGGGAGCCCATTTGAAATACGAAGATTTCAAATAACTCTTACTAATTTCCACGAAGTGATACGTAACCCTCACCATCTTCTTCGAAGGCTCTGGTGGCGGTTCTTCCGTTTCGATTAAATTTTGTAGCGCGGCCTTACCCTTAATTCCCGCAATGAGTGCGCCTTCTTTTAGCGCCACGCTGCCTACGGAATCAGGCAAGTAGGTTTTAGCAATGAGCTCAAAGCGATCCTTATCGAGCTGACTATCCACTTTTCCCGTGAGGAAAAAAGTATCATTCTTTACGCTCACCATTACGTTGGCACCGCCTGTGGCATCATTAATTTCTTTTTGCATCCTGCGAGCGATAGCTTCACGAGATATACGGCTCAGGGTAACAAGATTAACCACAGAATCCGCATACACTTGCTGAACCGCCACTATACGATCAAGATCGCGAGGCACAATAATCTCGCCATCAATGATGATTTTATCATCGAGTGAACGAATCGAGATTCCCTCTACATCCGCCAGGAGCTGGCGGATGGCCTCTACCTTGCTCGAAAGATCATTAGTGGTAATATTATAGGTGATGCGCTGGCGGTGACCACCATTCTTATCTTCCACAAGAATAGAGGTTGTACCCTTTTTCAGTGGCACTAAACGAATTTGATTTGGATTACTACCTTCTTTACTTTGAAGGAGAGATTCATTTCCTAGCTGAACTTTAGGCACGAAATCAAAATCGCGCACATCAATTACGCCAACAGCAATGGAGCAAGATTCATCTAGTTCGGCTGCCCCCTTTTCACTTGTTTCGATACAACTTAAAGAAGAGGCACCGGAGCTACTTTTTTTAGCAGGCTTTTCTGGTGCGAGTGCAGGTGGTGGCGGATCCACATTTGTTGGCCCAGCTGGATCTGGATCAGCAGCGAAGGAAGGCACAACAATGGCCAAACTCAGTACGCAGCTTAGGGCTAACAGTAATTTCCTCATTACAGCTAGGTTAGCAGAATTTCAGCGGAAAAGGGAACGCTTAATGTCCGCCAGGGGCCGGACCAGCAGGCCTTGCTGCCCCACGATTTGGGTCACCCATAATGTCTTTTAGCATCGTTTTTGACACATCATCCTTAGAGCTATCGTCGCTATTTCGCAACACAAGATAAATTCCGCCCAAATTCTTCTCCGCGAAGAGCAAACTTTGCGTCTGCAAGGGATCCACTTCGAGAGTAACGCTCGAGTAGGAATTATACTCATTTAGTCGAACTACGCTTTTTTGTCCGCCACTGCGATAAGGATCGGTTTCCAAAATACCCGGCACCGTGTTGGTAATATATTTTCCCGTCGCCAACACAAGCACATCCTGAAGAATTGTGTGCACCTCAATCAAAAATTTATTACCGCCGCCTGGGTCCACATTCGTAAGCACATCCACGCGATCGCCAGGCTTCACCAACTTTGCCACCGCATTGGCCTCGTTCACATTCACTGTAACAGCGCGCTTGCCAATCGCCACTTGCCTGGAGAGCCCTGATTGCACGCCTGCTTGGATCACTTTACTGCGCGTAATTTGCTCCCCATTTCCAATCGGAGCGCTCGCCAAACCACCCTGCACATCTTCCATTTTTTCCACCACATTGGGCTCTTTAAAAGTGCCAGGTATGGCTTTGGTAGTTAAATTAGTTTTATCGAGCACTTCAAGCTCTTTGATATCACGCTTGGCGATCACCACCGTTACTTCCGCTCCATACTTTTCAGAAAGAAACGTTTCGGTGCTACTCACATAGGAATACACCATGGAAACGGCCAGCAAGGCGATCACTAGCGAAATTGTAAACGCGCGATTATTCATTTTGCTTATCCCCACAGAAATCAGTGACTCTACCACTGCCATCTTTCAATACTTTTCGCTCAGTGCAAATGCCCACCACAGTACGAATGCGAATATTTTGGCGGAAGGATCCTACTTTTGCTTCCCCCACATCATCATTGGCAAAGTCTAACTTTTTCGGATTTGCGCCAACGCCCAAGGTTTCTATAGGAGCTGCAAATAGGCCTGTTGCTTGAGTGCCAATAACAGTACCCGCAACACCGATATACGAAGAAGATCTCACGGTATCATCCTGCTCACTCTTTAGCGGACCCGCCTTATGGTTAAACATTTTTAAGAACAGCTGGCTGCGCGCGTGCACTTGTCCTACTTCGGATTTATTAATCGCAGAATTCACATGCACCATATACCAAAGGAAGCTGAGCAAAACGGGCATGATCAAGAGAAACTCTATCATGGCCTGACCACTCTGATCTTTTGCCTTTGCTAACATCCGTTATCCTCGATAAAGGTAGCGCCATCGCCACGAGTTATGCCCGACGCTGACGATAAATCCTGCATCACGGATAAACACTCGCTCACAGAATCTTCACGCCCAAGATAGGAATCGCTAGTGAAGGGAATCGATCCCTTCCATTCAATGGGCTTTGTTGGCTCCGTAGGGCTGCCGCCAGTAATCTTAGATCCCTGCCCTTCTTTTTTCACCCAGCCAGCTAATGGCAGTAAGTAAATCGGAACAGCGAAATTATATTGCACACCCTCTGCCCAAGCAAAGGCACGATCATTCGGACTTGTGGACGCGTACGGATTCATCCCGATAAAGGCGCCAGGCACAGGTTCTGCGCCTCCTTGAATATCTCGATCATCAGCGGTTCTGGGCTTCGAGATGAAAGGAAAAAGCGCCTGACCAGTGGACGACTCTAAATATGTTTTCAGCACAGCGGTGGCGTTTTCCAACTGCTCGCCCTTGGTTTGTCCGCTTGCATAGTAGGCACGGGCAGACATAAAAGTGGCGTAGTGAACATAGTGCCCCCAAGCAGTAGCCCAGGATAGCTGCACAAACATAAACACCATGGTGAGCAAAATGGAGATCACGAGAATGAATTCGATGATCGCTTGGCCAGATTGTTTTTTCTTAACAACAAATTTCATTTGGTGCCTCGGAAAAGCTTGAAAGTAGCGCCATCGTTGGGTCTGGAGATTTGAATATGCTTTTGAGGCTTACCCTCATCCCAGCCTTGAGCGGCTGGATCCGCATATTTGTAATTATAGCGAAGATAGCCCACGAGCGGCGAGGTGATATGTTTAAAGAAATATTGACTCTTCTTCAGATAGCTCAGCAGACCGATCAAGGTAACTACCACCACCAGCATCACCAAGATATACTCCAAGGTGCTTTGCCCCGATTCTTGTTTGCGTTTTTTCATAGCAAACCTCGGTGATGTAAAATAACGACAAGGAGCACACCGAGCGCGATGCAGGGGCCAAAACTAAAGCGTCGATTTTTTTCAATCTTCAAGGGTTCCGCTTCTAAGCCCGGCACTGCGATTGCGCGAAGGAAGCGAAAAATCGAATAGAATACGGTGAACAACCTACCGCGAGAAAGAGTATCAAAAATTGCGAACACTCCTCCCAAAAGAACGGCCGCAATGGCAGCTTCACCGCACTCTGCATACCCCAGCCAAGCCCCAACAAGCATGAGCAGCTTCACATCACCCGCGCCCATATACCCAAAGAAATAGATGGGAGAAAAAATAGCAAATCCGGCTAGAATCCCCAATATGGAGGCTATAGCGCCAGGCAGGCCAAATAAAAATAATTGAGTGGCAAGACCAAACGCCATCCCTGAAAAGGTGATCCAATTGGGAATGCGCTTGGTGGCGATATCATAGATACCGCCGAATGCGCTTAATAGAATGGGTGCTATGCTTAGTTCGACCACGAATCAATCCCCGTGAATCCATCCGTGCTGTGATGGCCTGTGCTGCCAATGGTGGTGCCAGATTTCAAATTATGCTCTAGATACACACCCAATCGAAGCATGGTTTTGTCGAGACTGGCTTTGAATCCGAAATTTTTATTGAAATAAATAAAGCGTGTAAACACTAGCGCGAGAATTACAATGAGGAGATATTCCACCATGGCTTGGCCACGGCGATTGCGCAAAATTTTGGTTGCCTCATCCATGATGCACCCTACGAGTTATTGTTTGATTTTAGCAGAGTGCGGAGATTTGGCCAATGACTAAACTAGTTGCTTGAGTCTTGACCGGCTTGACTAGCGTCAGTTTCGATCGTCGTAAAGAGACCCTTCACCACGTCGCCAAGTTTACGCTTGAACTGCATGATGATTGTCACAATAACAGCCAAGATGAGAATATACTCGGTAGTCGTCTGACCCGATTCATCTTGTAGGAATTTTTTAAAAGTCCCCATCATCTTAATACCCTTACTCCTAGTCTCTAGGCCTTAAGTACTCATCGACCGGAATCGAGAAATACTTAAGGAAAGATATTACATCCTCTTGCTTTCTTTATTTTAGCATAGAAATCAGATACTTGTCAAAATCAATCAGGAATTGGCAAGCGTTAACTAATTGAATTTATTATTAAATTTCAACAAAAAGGACGCTTTGGTTATAGAAAGCGCTAGAGGCGGCAAACTCTCCCAATACGCCATCCGCCAAAGATTGCAGACTGTCACCAGGGATTCTCATTTGAAAAGCAGTTAGCAAATACTCAGAAACGCCAGGAAACTGCAGTGAAAATCCGGAACTATGTAAAATTAAAATATCACCCGGCTGGCAGCTGAGTGATTTTAGCTCAGGGATCAGAGGATTCTCCAAACCAAGTGCTTGCCTGGGCAGAAGCAGACCATCCTCCGGAAGCTCCCAAAGTTGTGGAGCAGAAACTAAATGAAATATATTGTTTCGAAATAGATAGATACTAGACGCACCAACATTGAATAGGCTCACAATGTTTTGACTATTAACACTAGCTATAGCTAGAGAGAATCCTACCCTCCTAGGAAGGCTCTGCCCTTTATTACGATTCAGCAAATGCTGGTGAAGGCGTTCGGCGATGGAAGATAACTGTTTTTCTTTTTGAGAATATCCGAGCCCATTGGCTTCGCCACTGAGCTCTTTAGCTGCATTAATGAATTGTCGCAAACTCTGCAAAATCTCCTGCAGAGCAATATCTCCGAGGCCAGAGCCACCCATACCATCTAAAACAGTAAAATAGGATTTGGCAGAGTCGCCCCAGAAGCCTTCCTCGAGCACTGGCCATGCCCCTTGAATCGAAGCACCTCCAAAAGCTTTTGTTTTCATTCTGCCCCCGTTCCCGAACTAAATATTCCAAATCGAGCCAACTTCGATTTGCATCGCGTGCGGTATGAATCTTCATCTGGGGCAGACTTTTCGCATAAAGCAAATTTGGCCTTTGCTTCCTCCAGATCACTCACACTTTCTGCAAGCACTGCTTCCGCGTAGTAGCGCTTGGCTCTAGCGTGCAGCACCTCTCGAATCGAATCTAAGCCCTTTTGCGCAATGGGATTCGTGGCATCAATTTTAAGCACCTTCATATATAGATCTTTTGCCTTCACTAAATCACCACCCTCGCGATTTTGTGCGGCGGCTTCGGTGATCAAAGGATCAATGATCGAATGAAGCTTTTCTCGAATCTGATTTTTCAGCTCTACGATCTTATCCAAGTAGGGTTTTTCCGAATATCCCACCTGATTGAGTTTTTCCGCCTCTGCCAGCGCTCGAATAAATTCTTCATTTTTAAAAATTGCCACTACTGCATCATAAGCAGCTTCTGCTTTTTGTCGGAGCAGCTCTTTGGCATCTGCTATTTCTTTATCTTTCTTTTCTTGCTCGATTTTTGCCGCAATAGCTGCCTGCCAATCGCTAGCCATATGGTCATTAGGGTCCTTCGAGTAAATTTCTTGGATTACTTGATTGAGCTCTAGACGATACTTCTGATCCGCAAGCGCCTTTTCAAAGATAACTTTACCTCGCTCTTCCATTGCCTCGATCTCTTTTCGTAAGCGCTCTTTCGCCTCTGCGCGCTCCTTTTCTTTTTGAAGTCGCTCAGCCTTTTCAATCGCTTCCACAGCAATGCGCTGGTATTCCTTCGTATCGCGATAGTCTGAAACGATATTCAAAATACGAGGCGATAGATCACGAGCCTTCTCATATTGCTTTGCCTCGATCGCAGTGAAGAGATCCTTATACAAGGAAGCTACCGTTTTCTGATTAGCCTCCGAGAGATACTCGAAATCCATTTCATGCCCAGGAGGAGCCTTCTTCACTTTCACCGTTTTATCAGTAGAAGTTCCGCTATCGCCGAAATTAAACGCAGCAGCCACAATCGAAAAAAAGGCGAGGATAATGATGATTCTTTGCAGTTGCGACATCGCCAAATAACGCTGCATCAAAGTTAATTTTTCCGCCTTCGTCGCGGGAGGAGGAGCTTCCGACCCAGGCACAGAATCGCCATCTACTGTGCCCACATAGGCTGAAAGCGGTTCACCACTAGTGAAGCCCGGACTCTCTAGCGAGGCTCCCTCATCAAAAACCGCCGGAACAGGCATAAATTCATCTTGTTTGGAGAAAAATTCCTTATCCTCAATTGTGAATTCAATCTTACTTTCACCAATTTGAATCACATCGCCAGGAACCAATTCGGCATCGCTTACCTTTTTCCCGTTGATGGTGAGCCCGTTGGCACTTTCTAAATCCTTTAAAAAGAAGGAAAGGCCCTGCTTGCGCACTTCGAGATGCTTGCGCGAAGCTTTCTTATCCATCAAAACTACATCGCAATTGCTGCCACGACCAAATACAGCAATATCTTGTTCAAGAGTAAACTGCGGCACGTTCGCAGTACCTGGCTCAAATCGAAAGAGCCCCTTGATATTGCTACCCATCACTCGTGTGCGGCCATCTTCCGGCTCTTGTAAAGATACTTGTCTGAAATTACTACTTGTAAGCACTGGAGCCACAGAGGCAGATGACCCAAGTTCGATTTGAACTCTCAAGAGAAACTTGCCAAGTGTGATTTCCTCTCCACCCTGCAAATTCGCATTTTCCACTTCGTGTCCGTTTAAAAGCACAGCCCCGAAGCTGGCTTTTCTCTCTAAAACCCAAATCCCATCTACAAATCGAATTAGCGCATGAAGCCTGCTGATGGAGGCCTCATCGAGCCGAACAGCACAGCCAGGTGCACGACCAATGGTTATTTCTTTATCTGAACTTGCCTGTTCATATTCATTAACTGGCTTGCCATCATAGAATATTCGTATGCGAATCATTGCTGGCTACTTTCCATTTTTTCAATCTTCGCAATTCCATCCGTGGCAGCCTTAAAGTATTCATCATTTTTATAGGTATCGTCGTCTTTACTTACCTCTAGTAATTTCAACATGGCATTATAATAAATTTTCGCACGATTGAGGCGCAGTGCCTTCATTTCCGATTCGGCCGCTTTCTTATCCTGCTTAATTTCTTCAAACATCGCTGTCTTTGTGGTGCGCAAATAAACTTTTGCCAGTTCGTGAGCTGGATCCACCGTTAGGGCAGTTTCAAAGAAACCAATGGCGCGACGATAGCTTTTATTCTGATATTCGCGAAGCCCCTGCTGATAGTACTTATCCGCCTCTTTATGCTGAGGTGTATTAGTAACGTATTTGGGAACATATTCATCAAACATCGTTTTGATGAATTCCGCTTTTTTTGCTTTTTCCTTTTCCAGATCGGCTTTACTTTTTGGTCCCTTTGTTTTTGTGGGTTCTGTTGCTGATTCATTGCCTAAATCGATTTTACGCTCTTCTTTTCTAGTTTGATGAGTGTCGGAACTGCTATAGGCAATATAAATAGCAAAAACTATCACAGCAAACACTAAGAGCTTTCGTTTTTCATTTACCTTTTTGGCATCTTCTACTTTCCCTGCTCCATCTTTCTGAGTAGATTTTGGATTTTTTAGCCTCGCAATCGGTGCATCTTTGCGAGTTTGTCCGGCGGCACAAACTTGCATTACCGAAGCCCCAATCACAACTAAATCGCCAACCTCTAAGAAATCCTGAGTGATCTTTTCCCCATTCAAGAGCACTCCATTCGAGCTGCCGGCGTCTTTAATGGAATACTTTTGCTTGGCTTGGTTCCAATTTATTTCAGCATGTTTTTTGGAAACATTTCCATCTGGCACTTTTATATCTGCGACTTCTCGCCCGATAGTTACAGAATCTCCGAGAAGACAATAACAAGCTCCTTCCTCAGCACCTTGAATACACAAAAGGCGCAAACGTTCCCCAAACTGCTTAGACTGCGGCAGGCCTCGGGAGAATCGAAGTATGGAAGGAGATCCCAATTCTTACCCCTCCGCCTTTTCAAAGTGGAACATAAAGCCTTCTGTTTTTCCGGGCACGCTGATTAATGCAACACATTGAATTTTATGTAGGCCACTATTAAAGTCATAGTCCTCTAAAATTCCGTCAGCTCCTGCATCTTTTGATTTATTCATCATCTCGCGAACAAGGCTTGGAAACGATTCATCTCGACTCACACTTTCAATCAGCTCGCCCACCGCCCCGCGAATCCCAGTTAACTCCTCAAAAGCGGAATTAAGATATTTAATTCTCTCTTCAGAATCGAGAATCATCACAGGCACAGAGAGCTTTCCAGCCATTTGCTCTAGGTGTCGCATAAAATTATCAGTTACGATCTGCTCCTGCTCCCCAAGACTCATCCCTGTATCCGAGCTACTAGACGCTTTCGATATTCTACTTAGGGCTGAATTTACCGTATCGATGAGCGAATTAATCATCTCGCTGCGATATCGCTTTTCCACGCTCTCAGCCTCACCCTTGAGCACTCTATCGATATCGTCGTTTAGGAGGCGAATCGGCTGAAAAGTGAGCTGATAGAGGAGATAAAGGAAGATGGAGCCTAGCATAGCCATGGTGAAAAAAGTTTCAAGATAGATTGCTGCTTCGGTTCCTGAATCGAGGGAAAGATGGGCGGTAGAGAAAACCACCACAGCGATTGCTCCCGGTACATTGATCCCTTTTTCTTTCGATAGAACCATCACTGGCACCATCACAGTAATTTTTTCCCCATCGGGGCTCGTCTTCGCCGTATACGGAATTTCCCAATTCCTTGGATCTTTCAAAAGATTTTCTTTAAACTTTAGCACCACTGTATTATTAAACATTTCATTCATGTGCACCGCTGGCGCCATGATGCGCATATCTAAATTTATTAGCACATGCTCCCGAACATTTAGATCACCTTCAGCGAAATCTACGTTCAACTGGCTTTCCTTCCCTTCCATCAGCGCCTGACGATTTAGGAGAGCCATTTGCTTGGCGATATAAATCGCGCGCGCCTTCGCCTCGCGGAAAACTTCCTCATGGGTTTGCTCTAAAATCGGGCTCACGCTAAATCCCACATCGAGAATCATAAACGCCACAAACATGGCGATGAAGATTGATGGAAAATCGTGCTTCTCGTAGAAGCCATACATCACAGGTAAAACCACTTCATCAAAGCGTTTTTTTAGTCTGCCGAGAAGACTTTGTGGCTCCTCCGCCAATGGCGCGGAGAGCGCAGCATCATCGATAGTTGGAGTAGTATAGCTCGGGGCACTCGTTGTGGTACCAAAGCTCGGTACCGACATTTTTACTTTTGCGCCAGCCTGCAAAAATACCTGTATAACGAAGGGGCCAATAGAAACCTTATCGCTATTTTGAAGTGACTTTTTCTTTACCAATACACCATTCACAAAAGTTCCATTGGAAGATCCTAGATCCACTAATTCAAGATTTCTACCACCGTTAGTGCTCACCAATTCGCAATGGCGCTTTGAAACTTTTTCGCTCGAAAGAACGATATTGCAGCTTTGATCTCTGCCAATAGAATTTTCACCTTCGCTCAAAAAATACGTGGCACCACGATTTGGGCCTGCTACGACTAGAATTTTTGCAGGCATTTTTATTTCTCCACTTTCACTTCAAGCAAGAACTCTCCAACCACGATACGATCCTTCGCAATCAAAACACGATCGTTAACTTTTTGTCCGTTAACAAACACTCCATTGGAACTCTTCAGATCCGAAATGGTGAGTTTTTCTCCTGCCAAGACAAACGAGCAGTGCCGCTTGGAAACCTTAACTCCGTTTAAGGTAAGATCGCAGGGTGGATTTGTTCTACCCAAATAGTGCGTGCCTTCCGTGAGCGGAAATGATTTTCCAATATTTTCAGGGCCCGACAAAACAATTAACTTGTACTGCATGGCTGAAGCACCTCTCCTACCTGTAAGTGAAGTTGATTCGATTGGCCACTGGCTAACTCCAAAACAGAGTGCGCCCGGAAATGAATCCAACTCATACGCCAAGGTTTTAGCTCGTGATAAATTTTCAAGATCCTTCCGTTGGCATCTAAAAATATGGCATCGATTGGAAAACGCATAAAAAAAGTATGAATTGAATTGCAACTCTCAATCCAAAGCCCTTCATCCGTGGAAATACTTTTTCTGCCAAGCAGGCCCACCATTCGCTCTAGAGCACTCTCTGTGGCCGCGCAATTGGCGAGAATAATATTTCCGTTGGAAGTATTTTTTACCTTAAACTGCTTCGTAATCGCCTCCCTCAAGGGCCCACTCCAGACCCCTGCGTGCCCAAATAGAATGGCGCAAAGATAACAATAAAAATTGCCGGAATAATAAAGAAGATCATGGGCAGCAGAATCTTCTGAGAAGCCTGCGCTCCTGCTTTTTCTGCGCGGATAAAGCGCTCGTGACGAATCTGTTCGCTTTGCTGACGCAATATTTTTCCGATGCTGGCACCCATTTCGTCGGCACTCACTAGCACCGCCACGAAGGAACTGATCTCCTGCATATCAATGCGCCAAGCCATATTGCGCATGGCTTCGGCACGAGACGATCCAACTTTGATATCTTTCAATAGTGTTTCAAACTCGAAAATGAGCGGAGACGGCTTTGCCTTTTCGGCTACCTTACCAATAGCGCCCATAAAATCGAGACCCGCCTCTGTAGAGAGCGCTAACAAATCGACCACGAATGGCATTGCTCTTCGAATGTCCTCTTGGCGAGCCTTGATCACAGAGGGCAGCCAAACTTTATCGGGATAAAAATACCCCAGCACCATCGCTGCTGGGAATAGGAGTGCAGGCACATCCACCTCCCATGCATAGCGAATAAATGTGAGTAGAACTGGAAAAAGCAAAATCAGAAAAAGTTTAAAGCTAAAAAGTTCATCGGGAGTAAGTGCATCCGTTAAGCCAGCGCTGGCTAACTTACGCTTGAAAATTTTTCTGTAGTCATCGATCTTGAATCTCTCTACTAGTGGCACGAGGTATCGAGAAAAAAGTGGACGAGAATATTTTAAAATTACATTGCCAGCATCCGAGGCCGTATCTCGATAGTTTCCAAGCGCTTTGCCGGCACTACGACGTTCTTCATCAGAAAATACTGTCCGCGCCAGAAAATATACCGACAAACCAAAAGCAGCCATGGCTAAATATAGATAAGACATAGTATTATTCTATTTCGGACGCAGTTGGTATTCAATGTGAGAGACGTAAAACCATAATTAGTGTAACAGGTAAGCTCGCTTGATTAAGTTTGTGAAATTGTACTTTCAGTTTTGGCGGAAGCATCAAGTGCCGATGCGAGCCGCTGCTCTTACCTACACGTTTATTCTCGGTGTTGTGCCCGCCATTGCAGTTTGTCTTTCTATTTTTTCCTTCTTTGTAGACATTAAGCAAAAGCAAAGTCAGCTACGTACCTTTATCTTGCAGAGCTTAACTACCGGTACCGGTAATAGTTTAATCAAACATCTCGATGAAGTGATTCAAAATGTGCGGTTTCGGACCATTGGATACGTGGGATTTATCGCTCTACTATTTGCTAGCCTTATGCTTCTCTCGAGCGTGGAAGCTTCTATCAATCAAATTTGGCGTATTCGATCCAAGAAAAAACTCTGGAAACGAGTTTTTGTTTATAACATGATTCTTGTTTTCGGCCCCATCTGCCTTTCGTTGAGCATCCTAGCGAGCACGGTAGTAAATCAATTTTCGCCAGCCTTGCTAGCACAGGCACATTTTAGCGCCCTAGCCATTAATGCGGTGTTCTTAACGCTGATCTATAAAATCCTTCCCGATACGAAGGTAAATCTCTTCGCCTCGATCATCGCTGCAATTACCGCTACCTTAGCTGGAGAATTGGCCAGACACGCCTTCACTAGTTATACTGCAAAAGCTATGCTCTATAATCAACTCTATGGAAGCCTTGCCGCTTTGCCATTTTTTCTCATCTGGATTTACCTCAGCTGGATGATTTTTTTGGGCGGAGTTCTGCTGAATTATATGATTCAAAATCGAAATCAATTTAAATTGAAAGGTGCCTTCCCATGAAAAACTATTTTCTCTGTCTTTCACTTCTAGCCCTCTCTACCGCACCAGCTTTCGCGGCCTCGCCCAAGGCAAAGGTGCTGTGGAAGGAGTGGTATATTTTCACCGTTGCCGAACAAGTGCAAGGCTACTATTCTGAAGAAACGGAAGAGCGTACTGCAGATAAACAATTGGCCGTTAGCCAAAGTTGGATGGAGCATGATAACGGTGGCACACAAACTTTCATAGGGTCCGTTGCCAAAAATGATGCGGCACTTTCGCCGATTGCCTTCTACGTAGAGCGAAAATCAAATGCGGGCGCGATTAGCGTAGATGCTAGAACGAAAGATAGTAAAATTGTGGTGCAGTTAAAAACTGGCGACGCCACGAAGAAACTAGAGTTTACCAATGAAAAAGCCCTCATTTGGGGTAATTTTTTATCCCTCCAGCTAGCCAGAGCGAAAAAATTTCCCCTAACTTTCTCTGCCATGGTGGAAGATTCTAAAGATGGCGATTTTCAGCCACAACTGGGCACCGCGAGTAGCACAACCGAAAGCAAAAAAATCCATGGAGAAACTTGCAAAAAATACCAATTGAAGTTTCGCGAGCTGGCCAGTGAGTGGTGGCTAAGCAAAGCCGGAAAGATTTGCGAAGTAACTATTCCAGAAAGTGGTGCTCGTATTACACTTAGCTCAGAAAAAGATGCCCTCAAGGCCTATCAAGGCGCAGCAAAGTAATTATGCTTAGCTTTCTTCTGCGCAGATTGCTCCAACTACTCCCAGTTCTATTTGGTGTGAGCACTCTCGTATTCCTCCTTCTGCATCTCGTTCCGGGCGACCCTGTAGACATTATGCTTGGGGAAAGCTCTTCCACCGCTGATCGAGCAGAATTGCGTCACTCCATGCATTTAGATGAGTCGATTCCAAAACAATATGGATTATTTTTAGGCGGAATCATCCAGGGCGACTTAGGGAAATCTTTTTTATCGAAACGCCCAGTAGCTGAGCTCATCCGCGAAAGACTCCTTCCAACCTTTAGCTTAGCCTTTGCGGCGATTCTATGGGCCTTGCTTCTCGCAATTCCACTAGGAGTATTATCCGCAAGCTTTCGAGATAGTCTCTTTGACAAAGGAGTGCTCTTCTATTCCATTCTAGGTATTTCCTTGCCCAGCTTCTGGTTCGGCCCACTGCTCGTGCTATTGTTCTCGATCAAGCTTGGTTGGTTCCCAGTTTCAGAATTGCAAGAACCATCGAGCTATGTGCTTCCCTCTCTCACTCTTGGCCTTTCGCTCTCTGCTGTTTTAACTAGAATGACTAGAGCGAGCATGCTCGAAGTGTTACGGCAAAACTATATCACCACGGCACGAAGTCGTGGACTATCCTGGGCAGTAGTGCACTTTCGTCATGCCTTAAAAAATGCCTTGATTCCCGTGATCACAATCATTGGATTGCAACTTGGGAGCCTCCTAGCGGGAACTGTGATTACCGAAACTATTTTTGACTGGCCTGGAATTGGTGAACTTGTGTATCGTGCAATTCAATCGCGCGACTATCCCCTAGTGCAAGGATGTGTATTAGTGATCGCACTCACTTATGTGTGCACAAATATTCTTGCCGATATCGCCTACACCTTAGCTAACCCAAGATTGGAACTCAGTTGAAGCGACTGCCCAAAAAATTGAATATTGGAATCGCATTGAGCGGGATGCTTTTTCTCTTCGCACTACTCGGCCCCTTTCTCGTGCACTACAATCCCAGAGCGATCGCGCTTCAAAATGGTCTGCAAACTCCGAACGCTGCACACTGGCTGGGTTGCGATAGCAATGGCACCGATATTCTCGCCATTCTGGCGTATGGCGCCAAGATCTCTCTCGGAATCGGCGTAACTGCCACCC
>CAIPTA010000062.1 GCA_903867855.1 Oligoflexia bacterium
AATATTTGGTTTGTTGATTCAGCGGATGATCTAAATTCTATTGAGCTTTCCAGTAAGCTCCTGCGCGAGAAGGATATTAAGTTTGAGTTAATACCTTTTCCCATTGAGGCTGGTTCAAAACAGGAAAGTGGTGAACAGCTTGTTTACGCTATCCATATCATTTAGGTCTACCCGCGCTTATTCCCACAGATAGTTGATTCAGCCAACTGGGATGCCACTGTTCCTGCTCCTTTGCCCCGCGCACGAAGGCGGTAGCCACAAGAAACTCTAGGCGATTTAGTTTCTCAAAAATAACCCTTATGCCATCGTAATTTTTCCTAATCGTACAAATAAATTCATCGAGCTGAGCGTCACCACGTTCCCACGTGGGGGTGCAACTAAGTAATAGGAGCCAATCTTGAAGCTGCGGTTTCCTTGGAGATAAAGAGACTCGCAGAAATAAATAGGGACAAAATACTGAGCATGAAAAATCGCAAGAACGAGGAAGCTGCCCCACTGTATTGCCAAGGTATTTTTTAAGCAGCTTGGTAGCCTGAAGCACAGGTTGGTGAAAAGATCGCAAGCTCCACTTTCGTTTGATATTTTTTAGTGCGCGGTGATCTTTATATCGATGATAGGGATTTCTTTTTTGAGTTTTTAGTTGCCCTTTGATCCAGCCAATTTTTCGCATATCTCGCAAAAATTGATACAGCTCACCGATATCATTTTCTAATAACTTTAATTCCTCGAGCTCTTGAAAGGTAAAAACTTCGAGCTCTCCAAGAAATAATAAACAGCGTTTTAGCTGGTAAAAATGGTTACGAATGGAAGCGATATCTTGCTCTTGCTCAACACAAACGCCAATGTCTAAGTCAGAAAAAAACAGGCTAAAGGTTCGAGCGCTCGCCTTTTCCGTGCTACTCCTGCGAGGGAAAATCTTAATTCTATTTCCGGCTTTTCTCTGTAGCGAAAACTGTAAAAAAGAACAAACTACATTAGCATACAGAAAGCGAACAAATTGATGAACTGGCGCAAAGCAGGAAGCATCAAA
Organism: Oligoflexia bacterium; assembly: GCA_903867855.1. GTDB lineage: Bacteria > Bdellovibrionota > UBA1018 > CAIPTA01 > CAIPTA01 > CAIPTA01. The sequence goes on from CAIPTA010000062.1 coordinate 1,031, forward strand.
GAAGATCGCGAGTGGCAAGAACATAATCTTATCCTACCGCGAGTGCCCATAAAAATATAGCCTTGGCGGACTCCTTTCAATCTGATACTTTCAGAACTAAAGTATGAAGATAGCCATAGTAACGTCGGATCTAATGGGGCCCATTAAAAATGGTGGCGTTGGTAGCGCCTGCTATCTGCTGGCAAAGAAACTTGCGAAGAATCACCATCAAGTAACCATCTTCCTTTCAGGAAAACAGTTCTTTTTGAACGCATCGTTAGTCTACTGGCGTATGTTCTATCAAGAACTGGGCATTACTATTGAACTGATCCGTGAAAATGAAATCCCACTGCAGCATGGAAATTTTCATGCGCGCGAATCTATGGATATCTATCTGCTTTTGAGGGACAGTGATTTTAATCTCATCCTTTTTCAAGACATGCACGCTCTTGGTCACTATTGTTTATTGGCCAAAAGATCAGGGTTAGAATTTCAAAATACCCAACTCTGGGTAATGTTTCATGGGCCAAGTAATTGGCATTTGCAAGCCAGCAATGGACTCCCTTCGAATACCCAGCAGCTTGCGCTGCACGTGATGGAAAAAGAGTGTTGCCTGAATGCAGATCGGCTGCTTTTTGCCACAAAGCATGCACAGCAAATTGCGTATGCGCAAGGGTATGCCACTAAAGAGCAGTTAAGTTCCGTAGAGCTTTTTCCTTTCGAAGCCCCACTTAAAAGAATTAAGCATCGTAGTATTTGGGCAGATGAAATTTGTTTTTTTGGACGTCTTGAAACGAGAAAGGGTTTAGAAACTTTCCTTGCCGCGGTGGAGCGATTAATTCCTTTCTTGATAGAAAAACAAATAAAGGTTTCTCTGCTCGGGCGTTCTGGAATTATCGATGGTGCCGATGCCCAAGAGTATATTGACAAGTGGGTTGCTAAAAATCGATTTCATTTAAATATCTTACTAAATAAAAATCGTGAAGAATCGATACAATATCTAATTGAGAGCAATGCCTTAGCGGTTCTTGCGTCTATGGATGAGACGATGGGCTACACGCTGATCGAATGCCTACAGCATAGCATTCCCTTTGTGTGCAGCGATATTGAGCCATATCGAGAGATTTGTGGTCAATTTAGGGCGAAAGGGGTTTTAACTTTCAAAGTTGGAAATTCCTTAGACCTAGCAAAAAAGATTTCGAGTGCTCTACGAGGTCGCATTAGGCCTACTATATGCGAATCTAAGGCTGCGGATCTGAATTCGGATCGCTGGAAAAATTTAATCGAGCTAGCTAAACCTAAAAAACCGCAATTGGTTAAAAAACCTTTTTCAAAGCCACGAATTTCACTCTGTATTCCACATCGGAACCACGCAGACTATTTTGGTGGTATTTTAGAATCTTTCGCTAGTTTGAAGGAACTACCGGTCGAAGTGATCGTATATGATGACGCCTCAGACAATGAAAACCTTCTACGATTAAAGAGAAAACTAAAGCAGCATGCGATGCTGAATATTCCGATTCAAATCATATATGGTAAAAAACAGATTGGTGTATCTGCTGCGAGAAATATTTTGGCGAGGGCGGCGACTGGTGATTATATCTACTTTTTGGATGCCGATAATTTGCCAACAAAGGATCTATTTCTAGATTTAGGCGTGATGATCCAGAAAAATGAGCCCGATTTAATAGCGTCTTCCCTTTGTCGATTCGATTCTTCAACGGGAGTGCTGAATAGTCGCGCGCTCGATATTACGAAAAAGGAATTATACTTTTTTATTAGCAATGATTTGTCGCTTAATTTTTTCCAAAATATGGTTGGGGACGCAAATTTCTGCGTTCGTAAGGAATTCTTTTTGCGTATCGGTGGCTTTAATGAAGGTTTGTCTTCTAGTGAAGATCACGAATTTTTCGTTCGGTCGACATTGAACGGAGCTAAGTATTTAAACTGTCCACGGGCACTGATTTTCTACCGGGTGCATGACTCAAATGCTTCCAGTATTCACGATGCTCACCAAAGCTTAACGGCCGTTAGAAATACATTTGTTGGAAATCTGATTCATCCGGGTATGCAGGAGATGATGAAAATGGTAACTGCGTGGGCCTATTCCCGAGAGGCTATTTTAGCCAGAGGTGGTGCGATTCCGCCTAACACGAAGTTGCCTAAGGTCCTGCCGATACTTCCACTAAATTCAGATGATATTGTTAGGTTGAGGCAATTACAGAAGAAGTTCTCAAATAAATCCAAGCTTGGCTTATGTTCGCTTCAGCTAAAAAGTTCAAGGCGATTGGGCCCTGCTACTCAGGTTGATTCCTCAAGTGAAATTGTGGATATTCTCATAATTTCACCAAAATCAATTTCGATAGAATTGCTTCGTGATCGCCCAAAAGTTAAAATCGAACGAGGGCTGAATCGAATCCAGATTTCTGTTCCTAAAAGAGGTAAGCTTACAATCTGCACTCCAGGGGATGAAGTGGATTTATTTGTACTCCACTCCAAGCCTTGGCTTGGCAATCCATTCGTGATGTATCTGGGACAAAGTGTATAGCGAGTCTAGATACTATTGATTGCGTGAATGCATTTTCTTTGATCAATCAAAAACGCGTCACTAGGCGCGAGAGATATCGCCTTAGAAATGATAGTGCTGTTGGCAATATTGCAGAGATCATTTTTTAGCATATCCTTTGTAACAATAAGCCAGCTAGAATTGCTTATCTCAGATTGTCTTTTGTATATAAAAATAGATCCGTGATGTGCTGAGCTAGTAGTGGCTAATAGCTTAAAACCATCGAAATAAGCGGGATTTTTGCTCATCAAATTGTCGAATATGAGCAGATTTTGGATATCTTCCCCATTATCTTTTTCTCCACTACGTTCACCGGTCACCAGAACAAGATATTTGCTCCTAAAAAAACCCGTGGGTATCGAGCTTCGATCCTTCGAAAAAGGATCATGTAGAAAAGCCCCAGATACGACTCGAAATCCAGGTTCTGGGAATTTATCTCTCTCGTGCAGCGGATGGCGCAGCAACTCTGCACTCCAATAGGTATTAAAGTTATAGGTATGGGAATGATGCGGAAGAAAAACGATTGGCTTATCTTTAAAGCTAGAACGAGCAATATCGGCTTTGATTATGTCGATGGTGGCGATCACTCCCTCTTGCTCATACGATTTCTTGTCTAGCATCGTATTGGGTTTGAAGAGAATAGAAATATTGAAAATCAATATTGCGAGAATACAAAATTTGAATAAATAGATTTTTTTCTTTTTGGAATACAGCCAAACATTGAAGAGAATCCCAAGCACGAGGCAGAAAATCGGAATCAACGAAAAGCAGTTTCTTGCGTCGGTTGAAGCCACGAGCGAAAAGATAAAAATTCCAGAAACTGTATTTAGGGCCAAATATACTTTCGACGCTAGGAATAATTCTCGCCTTAGAAATCGCAAAATTCCAAATCGGGCGCAATAGGTGAAAATAGAGG